>JADGNW010000351.1 GCA_017883315.1 Blastocatellia bacterium
AAACCCTCTTGGTCCTCGAACAAGAAATCATAACGCTGTCCGTTTTCTTCGGCGGCCGTCGCATCAGCGCGCCATTGCCATTGATTCGCAGGCATTACTCGCGCACTGCGGGAATCGAATACGTCACAGTTGCGTGAGCCACCGGCTCCGCATCGCCTTCTGAGTACATCGTCACCTCACCAACTGCCAATCGCTTGCCGAGTTTAAGCAGTTTGCATTCACCAATGACATCGGCTTGCGCAGGCTTACGAAGAAAATTGATGTTCAGATTAGTCGTCACCGCGAGCGCGACCGGGCCGATCATTCCTAGCAACGCCATGTACATCGCTGTGTCGGCCAGCATCATCAGCGCTGGTCCCGAGATCGTGCCGCCGGGTCGCAAGTGCCGCTCGTCGTAATGAAGCCGAACTTGCGCGAACATCGATTCAACCCGTTCGACCTTGACGGCTCGATGTGCCGTGTCGGGAAAATGCGAATAGAGGAATTGCTCGAGTTCTTCTGCTGACATTCTGGGCATGGCCGTCGATTCCTTCGGTTCTGGGTTCAGAGTTCAGAGTTCATCATCTTCAGCTTGCTGTGCACACGCGAGCAACCTGAAGATACTCTGAACTCTCTTGCCCTTTACGGCACAGCGAACCCTATCGCCTCGGTGCACAAGCGGTCAAACACTGATCGGCTTGCGATCGAGCAGCCCAACAAACTCGTGCCGGAGATCGACGGCTTCGATGTTCTCGAATCGATAGACCCGAAACAACTGCCGTTTGTGATCTTCGTAACCGCCTACGATCAGTACGCGCTTCGAGCTTTTGAGGTATCGGCAGTTGACTATCTGGTGAAGCCATTCGACCGCGCTCGGTTTGAAAAGGCACTGACGCGCGCGAAGGCGCGACTGTCCACCGAGCACGGAAATGACTTCAGCCAGCAGACGCTTGCTCTGCTTGAAGAGATGAAAGCGAGGTCCAATCACGTCGAGCGGCTTGTGATTAAAGCCGGCGGCCGCGCGTTCTTTCTGAAGACCGAAGAGATTGACTGGATCGAAGCCGAGGGCAAATACGTGCGCCTACACGTCGGCAAGGAATCTTACCTGCTGCGCGAAGCTATTGGCAGCATGGAAGCTCAGCTCGATCCGAAGAAGTTCCCGCGCATTCATCGCTCATCGATCGTGAACATCGACCGCGTGCGCGAGCTTCAGCCGTGGTTTCATAACGAGTATCGAGTCATTCTCAACGACGGAACCGAATTGATGCTGAGCCGAAGCTGCCGCAAAAAGCTGGGCGACCTTTTAGGCACCGCGCTTTGATTGTTGCTGACTGGCGAGCAATCAACGGAACTGCAATGCGAATGAATTGCTTGTATGCCATCACCATCCTCTTGCTCTTATGGTCGGAATCTCCGCCAGCTACCTCGCAAGCCCCAGACATCGTGATCGCGGTTCGGGAAGGCGCTAGCTTTCGCCGGTTGAACGAGAGCGCGGCGCTCTTGAAGAACGTCAACACTGCCGCGTTGGAGTATGCTGCCTGCATCTCTCCCGACGAACTCGAGTTGTTCTTTACCAGACTCGAGCCCGCCGGCTTGGTGATTTATCGCACAACCAGGAAGACCGTAAAAGACGCGTTTGAGCAACCTGAACGTGTCGTAGCGGCAACGGGTTTCGTCGAGGCGCCGACGCTTTCTCCAGACGGTCTTTCGCTTTACTACCACAAAAGAGTCGGAGACCATTTCGTGATCTACAGGGTGACCAGATCGCGCTGACGATGCGCAAGACACCGGGCCGCAGTAGCAGTTCATTCCTCTCTGAAGCTATCCAATCCACAATGCGAACCTTCGTGACAAAGTGATTCTCGCAGGATGCTATCCCGCCTATAGTCGGTTCCACTCAAAGCCAGCAATTACGGAGGTGCCACTATGCGCAGTCAGCTTCTGGCCAAGAAGCCGCTCAAGTTGTTGCTTGACGAAATGGCGGGCGAGCATCGCTTGCTCCGCGTGCTCGGGCCGGTTCAACTCACGAGCCTCGGAGTGGGCGCAATAATCGGCGCCGGAATCTTCGTCGCAACCGGCAACGCGGCTCACGACGTCGCGGGTCCTGCGTTGATGCTGTCATACGTCGTAGCCGGCAGCGCGTGCGTCTTCGCTGCACTGTGCTATGCGGAGTTTGCTTCGATGGTGCCGGTGGCGGGGTCGGCTTACACGTACGCGTACACGACGCTAGGAGAGTTGTTCGCCTGGATCATCGGCTGGGATCTGGTACTGGAATACGCGGTCAGCGCGGCGACTGTCACGCACGGGGCGTCGGCTTACTTTCAGGACCTGATCGGAATATTCGGGCTCAAGCTGCCGCAAGCGCTGAGTCGCGCGCCATTCGATTTCGACGCGACGCTCGGAAAATGGTACGCGACGGGCACACTGCTCGATTCTCCGGCCTTGCTCGTAACCGCGCTCGTCACTGTGATCTTAGTGATCGGAATCAAAGAGAGCGCAAGCTTCAACGCGGCGATGGTGATGTTGAAACTAGCGATCGTCTTGTTGGTCATCGGCCTCGGCGTGTTCTACATCAATCCGAAGAACTGGCACCCGTTTTCGCCTTACGGTCTCACCGGCGTGAGCTTTTTTGGAAAGACTCTGTTCGGTCAGACAGACGCGGGAGGTCAGCCGATGGGAATGCTGGCCGGCGGCGCCATCATCTTCTTTGCGTATATCGGGTTTGATTCCGTATCGACTCACGCCGAAGAAGCGCGCAATCCTCAGCGCGACGTGCCGATAGGAATTATCACGTCGTTGATTCTTTGCACCGTGCTCTACATCGCGGTTACCGCCGTACTGACGGGAATGGTTCCTTACAACAAGCTCGACATCAACGCGCCGGTCGCCGATGCGTTCAAGCAACAAGGTCTGACCTGGGCGCAGCTATTGATCTCGCTCGGAGCGGTCGCGGGAATCACTTCGGTAGTGCTGGTTACGATGTTGAGTCAGGCTCGAATCCTGCTGGCGATGGCGCGCGATGGGTTGCTGCCGGCGAAGTTCTTTGCGGCGGTTCACGAGCGCTTTCGCACGCCGTGGAAGTCTACGATAGTGACCGGCATCTTTGTTGGAACGACGGCCGCGCTTCTACCGATCGATGTTCTGCTGACGCTGGTCAACATCGGAACGCTGCTCGCGTTTGTGATCGTGTGTTCGGCGGTGTTGATCATGCGGCGCACGCACCCGAATGCGGAGCGGCCCTTTCGCGCGCCGCTTGTCCCGCTTGTGCCGATACTTGGAATCGCGATTTGTTTGCTGCTGATGTTCTCACTGCCGGCTGAGAACTGGCTGCGACTGCTTGTCTGGCTTCTCATAGGATTCGCAATCTATTTCGGCTACGGAAGAAAGCACAGCGTGATGGCGCGGCGTCTCGAACGAGAGATAATAAAGCACGGTGTGTCGCCGGCGGGTTCTCCTGTGACGAGTGTGGATGAGCTTTAGATTTACTCCTATAGGACCTATACGCCCCATAGGCCCTATATGCATGAATGTCACCGAAGCTTCGGCTATGGTAGTATCTCGAAAGAATAACAACCATAACCAAGCAGAGGTCGACAGTGCCTCAACGAAACTATCGCGATCCCGTTCACAACATCATTTCACTGGATGAGTCGGTGCCAGCGGACCGGCTGATCGTCGACTTGATAGACTCGGCAGAGTTCCAGCGGCTGCGTCGCATCAAGCAACTCGGGCTCGCGATGTACACGTATCAGGGGGCGGAACACAGCCGCTTTACGCACTCGCTCGGTGTGATGCACGTGATGACTCGCGCGTTGGAACTGCTTGGTTCACATCATCCGATCAGCGAGGAGTCACGAGTAGTGGGCCGCGCCGGAGCGTTGCTTCACGATCTTGGTCACGGACCTCTTTCGCACGTCGTAGAGAAAGTCTTTCGGTTTCATCACGAAGATTGGACGCGGCGCATAGTGCTCGACCGCTCGACTGAAGTCAATCAAATCCTTCGCGGCTTTGATGATCAGCTCCCGGAAAAACTCGCCTCGCTTTATCAGCACAACTACACGCCGGCGTTTGTTTCGCAGCTAGTCTCTTCGCAGCTTGATTGCGATCGCATGGACTACTTGCTTCGCGACAGCTTGATGACCGGCGCGAAGTACGGAATGTATGACCTCGAGTGGGTGCTTCACGCGCTCAGATTAGATGAGGCTTGTGATCGAATATACGTCGAATCGAAAGGTCTGTTTGCAGTCGAGGAGTACCTTCAGGCGCGCTACTACATGTTCCGCCAGGTGTATTTTCATCGAACGCTTCGGTCTGCGGAGGCAGTCCTCATTTCGGCATTGAACCGCGCGCGCTTTCTGATCCCGGACGGCAAGTCGCGCTTTCGCACCCCTGGCTCGCCCTTCGAGAAGATGTTGCTCGGTGAGGAAACGAGCACCGCGGAATATCTTCAGCTTGATGACACCGATCTGGCGTTCAGGATCAAAGAGTGGTCTCGCGATGAGGACGAGATCCTCGCTGATCTGTCGACGCGCCTTTTGCATCGAAGACTCTTCAAGGCTATCGACGTTGACGCGGGCGCATCCGAAAGTTTCTGGGCTAGCGCCGAGGACATCGTCCGTCGCGGAGGGTTCGACCCGCAGTACTATCTCATGACGGATCGCGCTGCTGATATTCCTTACTACGGTGACTATTCGCCGGTGGGCGTAGATCCTAAGAGCTTGATCTACGTTGAAACCGGAACCGGAGCGGCCACGCGCGAAATCAGCGAGGTCTCAGAGGTAGTCCGAGGAATGCGCGCCTATCGTATCGACCGCGTGTGCGTTCCCTCGGAAGTCGCCGATGAAGTCTCTGCTCTAATACGCGAGAACCTTGGCGCGAATGGCAGAGTTGAGTGATGCCCGATGTTCTTAATGGAAGCTTGAGCGCCTGGTTCGATTTCGCTCGTTCGTCACCCTGACGGTGACACGCGTAACTATACTCCGAATTCAAGGGTGGTCAATTCCCCGCGCGGGTAGGTGTCGTAGAGTGATGCTGGTGACGGCCACGATGAAACGAGTGGTGTTAGTTGGATGTAGGGGAATACGCTTGCTTATACCGAGCGAGCGCTTCGCGAAAGCGCTCGGCATCCGGGTGTGCGACCTTGAACTTCTGTGAGTCCTTCTGAAAATGGATGGTCATTTCGTCCTTTATTACGCGCAACTCGACCCCGGCGATGCTGTAGGAGAAAGAGTGTTCGCTGTCATAACGGACCCCGGTTGAGTTAACGGTCAACGGCCCGCTGCACGAGCCGCCAAGCAATCCTCCGTGGAGATGTCTGACCTGGATCGTCAACGGCGTCGGTTCGGCCGCCTTCTCGCGCTGCCGCCGCTCGATGCGGTCTATCTTGTCTTCCAGCATCGGCACCGTGTAAAGCGCGCTACCCCCCAACTGTCGCGCTTCCTTATATCGATCGAGGGCGGTTGCTACATCGCCTCGCTGGGAAGCGATGTCACCCAGCGCAGCAATCGAAGATCTATATTGATCGCCACCTGTCTTCGGCACCTTTTGAAAATAGGAGGAGGCCTCGTCAAGCTGCCCCTGTCGCATGTGTGAACGCGCGAGCGCGAATACAACATCGGTCGTTCCGGCTCCGTTGAGCATGGCGTACTCGAGGTCCTTGATTGCCTCGGCGAAGTGCTCTTTCTGATATTCATCAAGCCCGCGGATGCGGCGGGCACTCGGATCGCTGACTTTCGCGGTTTCAGCAGCGCGTCCATTCTGCAACTCGCGCATCCGAGTGCGAGCCTGCTTATCTTCCGGAAAAAGTTGTGCGACTTGCTGGAGCTGTTTTACGGCGGCGTCAACGTCACCTCGGGCGTAAGCTTGCTCACTCGCGGCCGCCAGCGCGTCTTTCACCTGATTGCGAATCTGGCGAGCCCTGTCATTCTGACGATCGATCGCGAGCGCTTGCTTCGAGTAATAATAAGCGCTTGCGCGAGCCGGGTCCGTCAGGTGGTTGGCTTGAAGTGCTTCATCGGCCTTGCGCACCAGCTCGCGCACTTCACCGTGACGGGCTGACAACTGGTTTTCGAGCTTGGCAGCCGCTACACGCGCTTCTTCGTCGCTCGGATAATACTCGATCAGGAAATTATATATCTCCTGCGCCTGAGCCAGGTCGGCACGGGAGATTGCCGTCTGTGCTGCCTGATGCGCTGCCTTACGAACCCGTTCGCGCATGTCGGTCGCAAAGAGATTGTTCGAGTCGTATCGAAGAATCAGGTCGGCGTAGTACAGCGCGCTGCCCTCGTAAACCAATCCGTAGTAGCCGCGCGCGAAAGCTTCTTCGGCTTGTTGGTGAAATTGCTTGATCTGTTCTTCGGCGGGAAGATTGGCCGATTCCGATGGCAGAACGGGCTTCAGCTTGAATTCAACCGGCCCGGATTCCGAAACGGTTATAGGCTGTTCAATCGGCTCGAACCCTTCCTTTGTAATCGTCAGCGTGTATGTGCCAATTGCCAACTGTTCGAGCTTGACCGGCGAGTGTCCGTAGTCCTTTGAGTCGAGCCTTATCTCGGCGCCAGACGGCACGGTTAGAATAACCAACTGATCGACAGTCGAGGGCTTTTTGGTTACGAGGTACACGCCCGCCAGGGTCAACCCGGTTAGAAAAAGGGCAGAAGCCGCCGCAAACAACCACCACCGCTTGCCTGTGCGCGCGGCGGGCAAGCGAGAGCCCTCTGCCCGCGGAGACGCCGTCTCATGTGGATTGGCGTGATTCGAGGCGGTCATCGGCATGCCCGTTTCTGAAGAATCCGATGCGGTGGGTGCTTGCTGCTTTTCGTCTTCGTGTTCAACCGGATCGCGATATTGAGCCTCGGCGTCGTCTTGAACACCGCCCGCCGCAATTGGTCGCCCGCCATGTCTGTCACTTAACATTATTAGCTCGCAAGTGTATGTGCCAATCCGCGCCGATCACATACGTCACATCTGTTCTCTAGTCGAGTTGATAAATATCTTGCCAATCAGAGCTTTGTCGCGTGCTTTTGGAAGCTGATGCTAAGAATACAATATCGGACTAGTAGCAGCAACAATCCGCTTGCGATTCGGGGAGCGTTGACGCTGCGTCATCTGATCAAAGGTCGCTTGGGTTCACTGCAAAGCATCGTTGAATTTATATCCAACGCCCCAGACCGTGAGAATGTAGGTTGGTCTTCTTGGGTTCCCTTCGATCTTTGTTCTGAGCCTATTTACGTGGGGGTCGATATTCCGCTTGTAGCCTTCGTAGGCGGTGTCCCATATGGCGCTGAGCAGATCTTGTCGCGAGTAAACGTGTCCCGGGGCGGAAGCAAGCAGCTTGAGAATATTGAACTCGATTGGTGTTAGAAGTACATGTTTTCCGCTGAGCTTTACCTCGTGTCTGGTAAAGTCGATTTCAAGTTCGCCGAGTTTGACAGCCTTTTCATCTGGCTGATCGCGCTTCGCGGTTGCTCTCTTTTGTAGCGCTTCGATTCTGAGCTCGAGTTCTCGAGGGTTGAATGGTTTGGCCAGGTAATCATCAACTCCGACCTCGTATCCGGCTTCTTTATCTCCTATCGCTGCCTTCTCGGTGAGCATTATTATCGGAGTGGTCACCCCTTTGTCTCTAAGAAGCTGACACAACCTCACTCCGTCTATGCCGGGCATTACAACGTCAAGGATGATCAGATCGGCCGAGGAAGATAATCCATAGTCGAGTCCTTTTATCCCGTCAGCGGCTTGAATTACATCGTAACCTTTAGCACCGAGATAATCCGCAACCATTGTGCGGATTGATTTGTTATCGTCGACTATGAGAACTCTCTTACCCGGACTTCTGGGCATATGGTTAAAAGCTTTCGATGCTCCGCTCCGATCGCTGAGACACTTTGCTTCGCCTTCAAAGCAAACGCATTGGCATGATTACGTACTTGTATTCCGATCCTTCGTCACCGGAGGGCCGCATCAGCGCGGGGCTCTGCTCGTCTTTGAACTCGAACATTACCTCGTCTGTGCCCACGACTCCGAGAAAGTCGAGCAAGTATTGAGCGTTGAAGCCAATACTCAGGCTCTCGCCCGTGTAGTCCAGCGGAATCTCTTCCTTGGCCTCGCCCACGTCGGCGCTCTGAGAAGTTATGCTCAACTTGCCGCTGGTCAGCTCGACCTTGACTCCGTGACTTCGCTCATCCGCCATTAGGGCCGCTCGCCTTATTGCTTGCGTTATCTTATCCACATTCAGCGATACAGACTTGTCATTGTTCTTCGGTAACACAAGATCGTAATTGGGAAACTGGCCGGCCAGCATCCTGGAGGTCAGATTTCGATTCTGTATTTCAAAATACAAATGATTCTCGTCTCGAGACAATTCCAGGTTATCGTCAACACCAGCGGTCAGCTTTGCCAATTCAATTAGAGCCTTTTTGGGAACTATTACTTTCAACTGCTCCGCTTCGCTGGGAGGGCTGTCGATACTGTTCGCGGCCAACGCCAGCCGGTGTCCATCTGTAGCTACCATCTGCAACTTTCCATCGGCGAGTAGAAGCAGAGCTCCGTTGAGCGCGTATCGCGACTCCTCCTGGGTAATAGCAAAGGCGGTTCGGTTGATCAGGCCGTGCATCACTGTCGCCGGAATTACGACTCCGCCTTTCTCCGACTTTGGCGTCGAGGGAAAGTGTTCCTTTGCCTGGCCAACTATTCTGAAATTGGACGTGGCGCAAACGATTCTGACCCAGTCGTTGTCTTCCTTAGTGAAATGTATTTCCGCATCCGGAAGGCTTCTAACAATATCAAACAGCTTTCTCGCCTGGAGAACTATCGACCCCGCGCGAGTCGGTTCTGCGGGACACTCTGTCTGAAGAGACACATCCAGATCCGTCGCAATCAGCGAGATCTTGGAATCTCCTGTTTCGATTAGGACATTGGACAGGATCGGGATAGTGCTCTTTTTCTCGACTATTCCTTGAAGAAGATTTAGCTCCTTCAGAAGAGCATTCTTGTTAACGCTGAATTGCATGACACACCTCTACAAGTTATGTTGGTATTTCTAAGACTGCTAAAAACTAAACTAGGATGTATTCTTAGTATTAGTAGTAGAGCTTGTGAAAAAGTGGATGTCGCAACCCATCCCCCTGAAAACAAACGACAGCGCGGCTGATGTTGATGTGGAAGCATCTGAGGAAAAGACATCAACACAAACCGTAAGAACGTGCGCAGTCGCCGCCATGTTGGCAATCTGGAAACGTTCACATCTAACTCCAAGTCACTGGCTGTGGAAAAAGGTATATAAGTCATTTCAGATCAGCAATTAGGCTGTTGATAGCCTTGTGGAAATCTGCATCTTTGCCATAGAGATCAGCGATCTTGTTAACGCTATGAAGAACGGTTGTATGGTGCTTCCCGCCAAACTCGCGGCCAATCTCAGGAAGGCTTGCCTTTGTCAGCGTTTTGCAAAGGTACATGGCCACTTGCCGGGGTACGGCAATATTCCTCGAGTTGTTCTTTGACTTGAGATCGGTCACCTTAAGCCTATAGTGAGTAGCGACCGTCTTCTGAATAAGATCTATCGAAACGCCGCTCGACTCTTCGGCGATGATGCTCCGTAGAACCTCGTGCGCCAAATCAAGGTCTACCGGCAGCCCCTTCAGTGATGCGTAGGCGGTAAGTCTGACCAGGGATCCTTCCAACTCTCTGATGTTTGACTTGATCTTGCTTGCGATGAACAGAGCTACGCTGTCGGGAAGGTTTATCTTGTCCAGTTCGGCCTTCCTTTTCAGAATTGCGACCTTGGTTTCCAAGTCAGGGGGCTGAATGTCAGCGATGAGGCCCCATTCGAACCTGGAGTGCAGGCGCTCTTCTAGCGTTGGGATCTCTCGCGGTGGACAGTCGCTAGATATGACAATTTGTTTCTGGGCATCATAGAGCGCGTTGAACGTGTGAAAAAACTCTTCCTGCGTCCGCTCCTTTCCGGCAAGAAACTGGATGTCATCCATCAGCAGCACGTCAATGTTTCGGTACTTATCTCTAAATCTTATCGTCTTGTCGTATCTGATTGCGTTGATCAACTCGTTCATGAAACGTTCCGAGGACAGATAGGTAAGGCGAAGACTCTGATTTCGCTGTTTTATCGCGTGCCCGATTGCATGCATAAGATGCGTCTTGCCCAAGCCGACGCCGCCGTATACGTAGAGCGGGTTATAAGTCTTCGATGGCATGTCGACTACCGCAAGCGACGCCGCGTGTGCAAACTGATTGCAGGAGCCAACCACAAACTTGTCGAAGGTGTACTTAGGGTTGAGCGGAAGTTCCGTCGGCTCCGCCTCCGGGGCCCTAACAACCCCGGCGCCCAACCCCGGCCCGTCAACCGCAACAGCCTTCGCTGCGTAATAGGCATCACTAAATGACGTGGTCGAAGCAGGCTCGTTCGGCGGGCTCTCGTCGATCGTGAATCTCAACTGATAGGAGTCGAGGTTAAGTTCGTGAAGAGACTCCTCGATGACGTCAAAATAGTTGTTGGTTATCCAATCTCGAAACACTTCGGTTGGAACGCCTAAATAAATAGTCGAGTCATCCTTTCTGGCGGATGAAATAGGCTTGAACCACATATCGAAGCTCTGGTGGTTCACCCGTTTCGAGATCGCATCTAGAATGGACGAGAGTAGTTCAGAACGCATTTTAAAAGGGCCATTGGACGGCGAGGCGCCGGCTGAAGTTAAGCACGTGGACTATCGAAAAAGCGAGGTTCAAATATCCAAAAAAGAGTTTCTAAGGAACTAAAGAGTTGCTGCAAACCAAGGTCCGCCATCGGGGCGACAAAAGCTTCGATTCTTCGAGTCGTCCAAAGATATCTATCAGGCGGACGGCCAAGACTACCATAGCTGACGCGAGGAACTCAATGTCGAATACTCTGTAATAAAACTCACCAAAAAGGGATTACCTCTTCCTCTCTGCGATGAGCAATTCGACGGAGGCGCGCTCGAGTTCGATGGTGGCACGGGTAATATCTGCGTCCGGGTCGGCCAGCGCGCGTTGCAGCATTTGCTCCGCGCCTTCCTTAACCTTGAGAGCCTTGGCGAGGTCAATATCTTCGGGACGAGTAGCTTTATTCGCCAGTACCGTCACGCGGTTGGCACTCACCTCGACAAGGCCGTCGCTGATAGCCATCTCACCGGTTTCGTCACCGATATGGTAGGTCAACAGCCCGGCTGCTTTCAGAAGCGAGACAAGCTCTGTATGACCCGGAAGAATGCCAAGCTCACCATCAAGTCCGGGCACCTCGACACGCTCCACTTCAGCTTCGAAAACCTTGCGCTCTGGGGTCACAACTTCCAGGTGAATTAGCTCCGCCATATTTTAAAGTCCCTGCTAATGGATTGTTCGTGTGCCACAGATTACATTGTCCGCCCGCGTTCAACAGCTTCCTCTATCCCGCCGACCATAAAGAAAGCTTGCTCCGGCAGATCATCGTGAAGGCCGGAGATCAACTCTTTAAAGCCGCGAACCGTGTCATCGAGAGCAACGAACTTGCCCTTTAATCCAGTGAACTGTTCCGCGACGTGGAACGGTTGCGAGAGGAACCGTTGAATCTTTCTCGCGCGCGCAACCGTCAGCTTATCCTCCTCGGATAACTCATCGATGCCGAGGATCGCTATGATATCCTGAAGGTCCTTATACCGCTGAAGAATTCGCTTGATCTCTTGGGCGACTTGGTAATGTTCCTCTCCAACTATTCTGGGGTCAAGAATTCGCGAGGTCGACGCAAGCGGATCGACCGCGGGATAGATTCCCAACTCGGCGATTTGCCGTGACAGCGCAGTGACAGCATCAAGATGCGCGAATGTCGTGGCAGGCGCTGGATCCGTGTAGTCGTCGGCGGGCACGTAGATGGCCTGAACCGACGTGATCGATCCCCGTTTTGTCGAGGTGATTCTCTCCTGCAGCTCGCCCATCTCTGTTGCAAGCGTTGGCTGGTAGCCCACCGCCGACGGCATTCGACCTAAGAGTGCCGATACCTCCGAACCAGCTTGAGTGAAGCGGAAGATGTTATCTATGAACAAAAGGACATCGGTTCCGGCTTCGTCGCGAAAGTATTCGGCTACGGTTAGCGCGGTCAGCGCGACGCGCAGTCGTGCACCGGGCGGTTCGGTCATCTGACCGTAGATGAGAGCGGCCTTTGAGTTCGGGATCGCTTTCATATCTACATACTTCAGATCAAATTCACCGGTCTTTTCCATGTGCTCATAAAACGATTCGCCAAAGTTAACTACCTTTGATTCCACCATTTCCCGTATAAGGTCGTTGCCCTCGCGTGTTCTTTCGCCAACACCGCCGAAAACCGAAAAACCTCCGTGCTTCAAGGCGACGTTGTTTATGAGCTCCATAATCAAGACAGTTTTCCCGACGCCCGCCCCCCCGAAGAGACCTATCTTGCCTCCGCGCAAGAACGGCTCCAGGAGGTCGATTACCTTAATTCCGGTAACGAACATCTCAAGCTCGGTTGACTGTTCCTGAAACGTCGGGGCGTGTCGATGTATGGGATATCGCTGCTCGGCCTTTACCTCCCCAAGCTTGTCGACCGGCTGCCCGATCACGTTCAAAACGCGACCCAAAGTCGTCGGTCCCACAGGAACCGTAATCGGGCCTCCCGTGTCTATAGCTCTCATTCCTCGGATCAGGCCTTCGGTTGGTTCCATCGCAATGCAGCGGCAGCGGCTTTCTCCCAGGTGTTGCTGTACTTCCACGGTTATGTCTATGGGTTCCGGAACCTCGAAGCCGTCGCTGACGATCCTCAATGCCTCATATATTGGAGGAAGCTCAACCTCTTCAAACTCCACGTCAACCACAGGACCAATAACCTGCAAAACGCGTCCCTCTTTTGACATTCTTCTAGTCCCCTTTTAGCCGGACCGATTCCTAACACCCGGCGCCGGCTTTCCAAATGAGTAAACAAAATGCGAAACAAAATATCACAGCCGATAGAGCATTGCTACTCATTTTTTTGAAACTTCGACGCTCTTTGATATTCTAGCCAGCGATCACGGTACTTACCAATTCTCAACGCCGTGCTCGATGTTTCACGTGAAACACTTAGAGCTGCACGCGCAAGGTGGCAGCTTTTCGTGTGTTAATGCGGAAGGTTTGTGGTATTGTACCAGCCGATGGCACGAACAATAGCCATTACCAATCAGAAGGGGGGAGTCGGAAAGACCACCACGACGATAAACCTCGGAGCGACACTCGCCGTCGCTGACATGAAGGTGCTGATAATAGATGCGGATCCTCAGGGGAACAGCACAAGCGGTCTCGGGCTCAGGAGAAAATTCTCACGAAGTTTCTACCACGCTCTCATAATGAATGAGCCCCTCTCGGGAATGGTCCTGGACACCGAACTTCCGAATCTAAAGGTTATCCCATCCGAAAAAACGCTAGTTGCTGCTGAGATCGAACTGGTCGATCTGCCGGATAGGGAATTCAAGCTGAAGTCGTTGCTCGCCCCGCTCGTTCACGATTACGACTATGTCTTAATTGATTGTCCGCCCAGCCTTGGGCTGCTAACCTTGAATGCTCTCGCGGCCGCGGATTCGGTTTTGATACCAATTCAGTGCGAATACTTTGCCCTTGAGGGAGTTTCGGAGTTGTGGGATACGTTGGTCAGAGTGCGCAGGACTGTAAATCCGAAGCTCACCGTCGAGGGGTTCTTGTTGACGATGTTTGATGAACGGACAAATCTTTCCACGCAAGTTATGTCCGACCTGAGAGACTTTCTTGGGTCTCAGGTTTTCACCACGATTATCCCCAGAAACGTGAGACTCGCCGAGGCCCCGAGCCACGGCAAGCCCATTATTCTTTACGACATCAGGTCCAAGGGGGCAGAGAGCTACGTGAGGCTGGCAAAGGAGGTGATAAACAATGTCAAGAAAGGCGCTGGGGAGGGGACTTGACGCGCTGTTCACACAGGGTACGTCGCTCGAAAGTGACCTGATGGATCTGGATATCGACCGCCTGGATCCTGCAGGCGTGCAGCCTCGAAGCATCTTCAAGGAAAATAAGCTTGATGAATTGGCCCAGTCGATCCGACACAACGGGATCATACAGCCCCTGGTTGTCAGGCGTAAGGGCGACCGCTTCGAGATTATTGCCGGAGAACGCAGATGGCGCGCAGCGCAAAAAGCAGGGTTGCACAAAATACCCTGCGTGGTTAGGGACGTATCGTCCGAAAACGTTTTGGAGCTTTCCCTTATCGAGAACATTCAGCGAGAAGAGTTGAACCCCATCGAGGAAGCGAATGCATTCAAGAGGCTGCTGGAGATGCGGGATCTCACCCAGGAAGAAGTCGCCCGTCGCGTTGGGAAAGAGCGCTCTTCGATAACAAACACCTTGCGGCTGTTGAAGTTGCCGGTTGAACTACAGAGGCTGGTCGAAGAAGAGAAGCTGTCGATGGGCCACGCGCGTGCCCTGCTCTCGATTGATTCAGCCGAACACCAAATCTCGCTCGCTCGACAGATCACGTCAAAAACCCTTTCGGTAAGAGAGACCGAGCAGCTTGTTAAGAGGACTCACGACGCACCCTCGCGAGCCGGTCAGAGTAAGCCACAGTCGATCGAGGGCGCTGAAAGAGCGAATGTTCTTGCGGCAGAAGCTAAGCTGAGCAAGAAGCTCGGCGCCCCGGTTAAGATAAGGCTTGCAAAATCCGGAGGCGTCATAGAGATAAAGTTCTCATCAAACCATGACCTGGCGCGGGTGTTTGACGCAATTATTCAAACCCACGATACACGACATTTATAAAAGTAAGTAATCCTACAAAGCAAACGGCCGATGACGATTCAGTGATAATCGAGGTTGCTGTCAGGGGCGAAACCGGCTTTCCCGTTTGTCGGTTTTCATGTATAAATACTTGCCTAAGAACTTCGGCCGCTCTGCCAGCGTAGATTGGCTTGAGTTTCTGAACGCTAATACCCAATATCAGGAGAACCAAAGATGCTGTCACGAAAGCTTATGACCTCCCTGCTCATCGTCATGCTGATGTCTCTCTCCTCTCTCGCATCAGCAGCTTCGCTTAACAATCCAACTAATCCATCCGCTCAGGCCAAAGACACGCTATCGGGCAAATACGAAGGCGTGGCCAAGAGCGAACAGATGGGCGATATCCCGCTAACGGTCGAGATCAAGAATGACGCGGGCAAGCTGTCGGGCAAAATCGACTCGCCTCAAGGACCGGCGCCTATCACGGGCGGAACCTTTGATAACGGCAAAATAGTAATGAAGTTTGATGCCGGAGGGAATGAGGGTACCGTCACGGCCATGCTTGATGGCGACAAGATTACCGGTAAGTGGGAACTTGGCGGCCAGGGAGGCGGACTGGAACTCAAGCGAGCGGCAATGTCCGCAGCCGCACCCGCCGGCGGTTCTGTCGCCTCCGCACCGAAGACATCCCCGTCGGTCGCTGGCGATCCTTTGTCAGGGAATTGGGACGCAGCGGCCGACGCGCAGGGCACGTCAATCCCTTTCACGCTCACGCTCAAGCTCGAAGGCGACAAGGTGACCGGTTCTTCTGAATCAGCGCAGGGCGCAGTGCCACTCAGCAAAGGAACGTGGGCGGCGAACAAGCTGACCTTCAGCCTGGACACCCCGAACGGCGCCATCACAATGACCGGAACAATCAAGGACGGGAAATTAGTCGGCGAATTTGATTTCGCAGGTCAGATGACCGGTAAGTGGGAAGCGACAAAGAAGAAGTAAATTGACTATCTCGTTTGCGTGATGCGTGACACGACACCGGTTCGTCACGCATCACTTTTGCTGGTAAACCACCTCTCCGCCAATAATCGTCATCACACACTGAGCCCTCAAGATCTCAGGCTCTGTGATCTTCATTATATCTGCTGAGAGCACCGTCAAATCACCGAGCTTGCCCACCTCGAGCGAGCCCTTCAGCTTTTCCTCGAATGCGGCGTACGCTGCCCAAATCGTGAACATCTTGAGCGCCTGTTCACGCGACAGAGCTTGTTCCGGATGCCAGCCCTCGCCCGAGAATCCCTTCTGGTCCTTGCGCGCGACAGCCGCGTAAAACTCGATCATCGGCTCGCCTCGTTCGACTGGAGCGTCCGAGCCCCCTGGAATAATCGAACCGCTCTTGATGAAGCTTTGCCACGCATAAGCCCCTTCAAGCCGCTTCATTCCCAAACGACTGGGCGCGAAATGCAAATCGCCGATGGCATGCGAAGGCTGCATCGAAGGTATAACTCCGAGAGAGGCGAATCGCGGGATATCTACGGGATTAACAATCTGCGCGTGCTCAACGCGCCAGCGTGGCTCGCGGAGTTTGCGCCCTTCCGGCGGCACAGCCTTGAAAGCTTTTTCGTAGAGATCAAGTATTGTGCGGTTGCCTCGATCCCCGATCGCATGAGTCTCGACTTGAATTCCCTGACGCAAGGCTTCGACGAACATTGGTAACAGAGCTTCTTCTTTTGTAAGGAAGAATCCCGACGTTGCCGGAGCATCCGAGTATGGTTCGAGAAGCGCCGCCCCGCGCGACCCTAACGCGCCATCCATATAAGCCTTGATGCCGCGCACGGTGAAGTGATTATCGAACGCGCCGATGGTAGGGCCTTCACGCAAAAGCCGCTGCGCGCTCAGGCCCGGACCGCTCACAGCGTCGTAGATGCGAAGCTTGATCTTTCCTTCCCCGAATAGCCTTTTGATCAGATCAATCTCGCCGTAGTCGTTTCCTGGAATCTGCACTTCGCACCATCCAAGCGCGAGGCTCCTTTTAACCCCGATGAGCAGCGCCTGTTCTGCTTCTTCCTTATCGCTACCTCCGCGGGGAATGCGCGCCGCCACTCGACCCTGCGCGCCGTCGATCAGCATTCCAGTTGGCTCGCCTGTCTTTGCGTCTTTCAAGAACTCTCCACCGAACGGATTCGGCGTGTCTTTGTTGATGCCCGCGATCTTGA
>JADGNW010000352.1 GCA_017883315.1 Blastocatellia bacterium
GCCGCTTGCGGCCGGGTGATTCGTCGGCAAGCTTTCTAAGCTCTTCGACCTCATCCAACTGAGCTTTGATTTCCGCATCGAATTCGGGCTGATGCTCATAGTAGTAAGCGAGCGCCGCGTGGATCTGCGCTAGCGACAGTTGTCCGTAGTGCTGAAAGAAAATCTCCTCGGGGCTCCAACCGTGTGCCAGGTGATCCAATGCCACTTCGATGACTTTCGTGTTAGCGCCGATGATCCAGGCAACTCCGTTCTCACGAATCTCAATCGGTGATGTCGCGATGGTAAACATAGGTGCGCCGCTCCGCTTCGTTCGAGAGAGTAATCTACCACGATCGCAGCCCATAGGCGTAGCGCTGCCGGCCGCTTTGAGGACCGGGTCCGCACGGACGAATTGTATTTGCACGGCCTAACCTCTAGACGTCACGACCAACAAAGTCCGCCCTTGGGAAATCCATTCTCGGAATCGGACATCCGCGCGATACCTGCACCCCAATTTCCCTTACTGCTCGTAGTGTTTACCGGGCTAGCTGCGTTGGCACGCAGATTGGTTAGTCGGATGATCCTGGTATGTCCGATCGAGGCTTGCTGTCTTTGAGTCTCTGATTTGAAGTGCGAGACTAACCGCAGCCGCGAGTATCCATAGCCGACTCTAGCTCTGAAAGAGGTAATGATGGAAACCTTGCTGTACGATCTGCGCTACGCCTTGCGCATCCTGCGAGCCAGGCCCGGCTTCACCGCTGTAGCTGTGCTTACATTGGCCCTGGGCATCGGCCCTAACGCCGCAATCTTCAGCGTGGTAAACGCCGTGCTTCTGCGCCCGCTGCCGTTCGCTCAGCCGGAGCAACTCGTTGTCGCACTCACGAAGACCAGCAAGATCCCGCGTGATTGGGTCACCTATCCCGATCTTCGAGACTGGAGAGAACAGAGCCAGCTCGTCAGTGAGTTCGCAGGCTTTGCCGGGCAGAGCGTCAACCTGACCGGAGCGCAAGAACCCGACCGGCTGATTGGCTCCTTCGTGTCTGACAATTTCTTCAAGACGCTGAAGGTCGACGTTGCGCTTGGGCGCGGTTTCATTCCGGGCGAGGATCAGCCGGGCGCTCAACGCGTAGTGATTGTCAGCCACGCAACGTGGCGCGATCGGTTTGGAGCCGATCCGAATTTGCTCGGAAGGTCACTGATCCTCAACGGCCAGCCGTACACCGTGATCGGCGTATTACCCGAGGCGTTCCATTTTCAATGGGGCGACGCCGATGTGTGGATGCCGATTCGGGGTTATCCAAACTTTTCGGACGATCGCCGAAAGAACGCCGCGGCGGTGATCGCCCGGCTCAAACCCGGGGTCACGGTCAAGCAAGCTCAAGCGGAGATGGATACGATCGCGGCTCGACTCGCCGCTAGTGAGGTTCATCCACGGCGCGCGTGATTCTAGCGCCCTCTGGCCCAGCAATTAGAACCGGTTTCAAAACCAATCTGAGTTGAATCCGGGTCTAGCCTAGCACGTGGCCGGCAGGGGAGGACTATCGCAACAATTTCTAAGGTCGCCTCTGAAACCAAAAGCCGCGTAGCAGCACTTACTCGAAACATCAAAGCCAGAAGTTTCGATGGAGGACGAATGACGACGCTCGTTCAGGATCTGCGGTACGGCATACGCATGCTGGCTAGTAACCGCGGCTTCACAGCCGTGGCAGTCATTTCGCTCGCGCTCGGGATCGGAGCAAACACGGCGATATTCAGCGTCGTCAACGCGATCCTGCTCAAAACGCTTCCGTACAAACAACCGGATCGCATCGTGCTGGTATGGGGCAGCATTCCGTCCGAAGGTCACGATCGCAGTCAGGTCTCGGCGACTGACGTCGCGGATTGGCGAAGTCAAAACACCGTCTTCGAAGACGTCACCACTTATCAAAGCTATCAGCCGATAATGTCGGGCACCGGGGACGCTGAGAGGGTTCCGGGCATGGGCGTCGGAGACGGCTACTTCAAGATCATCGGAGCGGAACCGATACTCGGGCGCGACTTCACGTCTGAAGAACAGATAGACGGCAAGGACCGAGTGATCATCCTGGGGTATGGTCTTTGGCAAAGCCGATTCGGCGGCGATCCCAATGTCGTCGGCAACAGAGTGCTGCTAAACGGCCGTCCTCACACGATAGTTGGAGTGATGCCCGCGACGCTGCGCTCTCTTCCTTCAACACTAATCGACGCGCCAGCGGAGTTCTACCGGCCAGTGGGTGAGAACTACGATGAAGATTCGCGATCGGGTCGCCATCTGCGTGCAATCGCGCGCCTCAAATCGGGTGTGTCACTCGAGCAGGCGCAGGTCGAGATGAATGTCATAGCCAGTCGATTGGAGCAAGAGCATCCGGCGCACAACACCGGCTACGGTGTGAGACTGATTACGTTGCCGGAGGACACGGTGGGGGGTCTGAGACCTACGCTCTTGATGCTCCTCGGAGCGGTCGTTTTTGTGTTGCTGATAGCGTGCGCTAACGTGGGCAACCTGCTGCTCGCGCGCTCGACTGCGAGGCAAAAGGAGATTGCGATTCGGGCCGCGCTTGGAGCCAGCCGGATTCGCCTGGTGCGCCAGTTTCTTACCGAAAGTGTTCTGCTTGCGCTGGTGGGCGGCGCGCTTGGGCTTCTGTTGTCGGTCTGGGGCACAAGCGTGATCGAATCCATCGGATCGCGCGTCACTCCTTTGCTGAGTGGGATCGCGATCGAGGTCTTCAAACTCAACGCCGAGGACTATCAGCAATCATCGAATACTTATGACAGTCTCGGCGAGGCGTATATGATCGACGGCAACAGAGAGCTGGCGATCAAGAACTATCAACGCTCGGTCGAGTTGGACCCTAACAACACGAACGGCGTCGAGACGCTGAAGAAACTGCGCGAGACCCAGAGAAAGTAGTAGTCCATTGCGCAACCTGTATGGGCGGCCCTCTGTGGCCGCCCCTCGTTACAATGTGCGCCGTGGTTTGCCAATGAGGGGCGGCCACTGAGGGCCGCCCGTACATGCCATTCTGTTAGGCTTTCTTCGCGGTGAACTCCTGCGGAGTCTGATCTTCTCCTCCTTCTCTGGTTCGCGTGAACTTGATTTCTTTCCCGGCGAGTTTACCCTTGTACACAACCTTCACTTCATTGCCGCGGACGTTTGCCGTAACAGTGAACGAGATATCCTCTCCGTTGATTTCGCCATCGGAGATGGGAGTATCGCCCTGCCTTCCCGACACGGTGCCGGTCAGCTTGTTGCCCTCGGCTTTGAAGTTGAAAGTGGTCTCGCGTGTTTGGCCGTCCCGTCCCGGGAGCTGGGCAGTCCACTTCCCGTTTATTCCACCGGCTGAGCAGGACAGCGTGAACAGGGCTAGCAATGCACACACACAAAGAGAGCCCGCAGAAAGTCTGGTTGAGAGTCTTTTGAACATTTGTTTCCTCCAGTGCTTATTTGTTTTTCGTTCAGTTCGCCGCCGGCTCCTGCGCGAGCTTCCACCAACGCAAGAATACTCCACGCAGGCGATCGAGGCGCTCGTTTACGTTTGGAGTCTTCATCACCAGAGTCTGGAGCTGGCGCAGGTAATCCGGCATTCCGACGGTCTCGCGCACCTCGTCGATAAACGGCTCGAGTTTGCAGAACACTGCGATATGCTCGCCGTTGGCGTCCATAAACATCTTCTCGTCTATCCCGCCGTTGTTTACAAAAGACGACGCCATGTCCCAGTAGGAAGTGATCATTCGATAGTGCGCGCTTCCATCGTGTCCGCTGCCGAATATTTTCACGACGTCACCCGCGCTTTGTGGATTGAACTCGGTGAAATACCATCTGCGCGCGCGGCGAAGCCCCTCTTCACGGCGCAGTTCATACAGCTTCAAAATCAACGCAACGTCCTGATGTTTCTCGCTCATCTTGCCTCCATTCGTTTGGTTTGTTTTCTCACAACGGTCTTGTTTGATGCCTTCCTTCGAGCAGCGCTGCGTTTGGGGAGCAATCCCGAGGATAGAAGATCCTCGATCTTCTATCCTCGATCCTCTGTCCTGTGATCACGTCGCACGATCATCACGGGACAAGGAGATTTTCGAACCAGGCTCTCGGCGACGGATCCAATGACCGCAGCTTTCACGTCTTCAAGCAAACCGGCGCCGCGGCTCCCAATCACTACGAGGTCTGCGGCGATCTCTTTCGCGTAAGCTGTAATCACCGCGCCCGGCTCACCTCGCCGCCAGACCCGTTCTATGGCGATTTGTGAACGATCGGCTCCCGAGAGCACCTCAGAGAAGCGCTCTTCGATCAACTGCGCTACTGCCGTTTGAAGCTCTTCGTCCGTAGAGGCACCGTCTAGCAATCCCTCCTTAACGGCGATCCTCAGAGCGCTAGTGCTTTGAACGTGCAGCAGGTAAACCTTTGCCCCAAGCTGGCCGGCAAGATTGCAGGCTCTCTCAAATGCGCGCTGCGCATGCTCGCTGAAATCGGTTGGAACTAGGATCGTCTTAATATTCATGACAGGGCTCAGAAGAGGTCAGAAGTCAGAGGTCAGAAGTCAGAAACCTCTGATCTCTGACTTCTTCTGATCTCCGACCTCCGACTTCTGATCTCTGACCTCCGACTTCTGATCTCTGACTTCTAACTCACCAATGCTCCCGCATCAGTTTCGGAAAAACCGCGAAGGCTGCGAACATGCTGCGACGCCTAACCGCCACGCCGATGACCGTGCCGGCCCAGATGAAATACAAAGCGGTTATCGCTTCCTTGCCGTGATGCGCGAACGCCTCGACCTGCTCGACTCCGATTGAAAGCCAACCCGCAACGTGCGCCGCAAAACTATTGTAAGGCATCCCCGGGTCAATCGGTTTCTCGAAACCCGAAAGAATGAATTGGACAACCCACAGCGTGAAGAGCAGCGCTGCTTCCCACCAGTTAAATCTCATGTTCGCGAGCAACAACGCGCCGAGCAGCGATTGCCCGATCGTCATCAGTATCTCGAGTTCTTGATGCTTATCAAAGTCAATCGTGGCGGCATGCCCAAGCGCAAGCGCGTATGCGATCGGGAGCATCGCAGCGAGCATAGTCCACTGGTTAATGTTTGAGCTGACCATGTTCATCAGCGCCATCGGCGCGCTGCTCACGCGACGCGCCCAGTTGAATGCCGAAACCTTCTCGGGGAACTCTGACAAAAACGGCGCGACCCATTGAACGAAGACGAATGTTGAAATTCCGAGGCCGACGGCCAGAGCCTTCAGGCTCTCGAGGAACGGCTCAGCCGCGACGTACAGGATCAGTCCGCCGCCCACGAACAGACCAGTGATTATTGCATTTCGCACTCGGCGTGGCTGGCGCAAGATCAGCCGCGGTATGCGGTCCATATCCTCGATCTTCTCTTCTTCCTGCGGCGGGATTTTCTTGAGGAAGTATAGATAGACGAAATAGATCACCGACAACAGGATCGTATCAACCCAGTTGAGCGTTCCTTTGAGCCAGACGATGAAGAAATAAGCGATTGCTATCAGCAAGAAGACGATTTCGATCGCGTGCTCGTTTTCGAGTTTGATTTCTTTGAGCCGCTGCTTGCTTTTTCTGCGATGAAACATCGCGGCTGTAACATAAATCATAGGCCAGCCCAGTCCGACTAAGAGCCGCAAGCTGCCGGTCAGGTTAGCAGTCATCAGCGCGGTGGCTTGCACCTTCAGAGCTGGGGCGATGGTCGGGTCGCTGGCCGTGTGTCCGGCTTGCCAGGCGATGACTGCCTCGACTGCAAACTCGGGAAGCGTTTGAAGCCAGGCCAGCATCGCCAGCGCCAGGCCTTGCGAGATCAAAAACTGCGCGGCTTCGGCGGCCCAAGCGATCAGCATTGCAGCGCCGAGCACCGAGGGAAATGTCCAGGCGGCCGACCCCGCGCCTTGAACAAGCGCAAAAAACGCCGCCATTGGCTTTGTGATTGATTTGAATATGCCGAGGCGTAGCATCACAATTCGAGGAGGTCAGTCGAGGTCAAAGAATGAGGTTTCACATCTTTTTGACATTTGGATTCTCGATGGCGTGCAAGTCTGAGCTTATAGCACACGCTCTAATTAGCCAACAAGTTGAGCGAAAGAACACAGCGATTGGTCTGACGTGGCCCGCGCATTGGGATATAATCTGTTCGCCGCAGTTTGAGACTCGATCCTGCGCTCAGAAGGTGATCGAAGAATGAGAAGGACAACATCAGTGCTCATGGTGATCGTTTCCGTAGCGCTGTCGGCGATCATTATTTCGCGGGCAAAGACTAACGCTCGCGTGAGGGTAACGAGGGAAGCAAGCCCAATCGCGAATTCTCAGAGCGGATGTCCCGCCATCTTCCCCGCAGGACCCGTCGCAGTCGCTCCGAATCAACCGGGGGTGCCGGATCAATCGACAGTCGGCATTATAAACGCGCTTTGTGACGTCACTCTGGATTTCATAGGATGTGGCTTTCTTCCGACGTCGGTCACGCTTGGCTGCGACGCGAACGGCGACGGCGTATCGGATCTCTCAATCCCGTTGAAGAACATCACGCTAATCAATGGACTGTTTTTCCAGGCTACGATTCCGGCACTTGCAGCAACACCTGGGACGGCGTTTCCTCTGGCGTGCTGTGGAGGAGTAACGACTATTACGTTGACCAGAACTGTCGGCGCCGGCGATGACAACGTCTTCGGACAGTTCACTGAGACGATTACTTGTCCGATCGATTTGGGGATCAGAGCGCCGGTCGTGATCTCAGCGACTCCGCTTGAAGGTGACTGTGCGCAGGGACAAAACGTTTTGATACCGGGGTCGTGTTTTCTCCTCGCAGGTGGGAAGCCCAACGTCACTTCAGTATTTGCCGTCGACGCAGCAAACCCCAACAACGTCATTCAAGCCAGTCCGATTGCGATACTGAGCAATAACCTGGTCGACGCGTTCTTCCAGCTCGGGACAGCGAATGCAGGAAAGACATTCTTGATTTACGCAACCGGGCCAAACGGAACAAGCCGGAACCTAACTGTTTTGCCGACGGGCGCGCCGACAGGTTGTCCTTTAGGCAACGAGCAAGGCGTGACGATTATCTTCAAGTGCAAAGCGAACAGCCCGGGCGGTCCCGGCGAAGGTTCCAGCGCACCGTCAGCGGTGGTCGTCAGCGGCTGTAGAGTAGATCGAACCGATGCAGGCGCATTCGTTTTTTCCGTCTATGGAAAAGGGATCAGAGACGGGGCGACGATGACGGTTGGAGGGATAACGCCAAAGAAGCTGAAGTACAAAGGCGCCGATGCAACTGACGGCACCTTCACTCAGATCCTTGCGAAGGCAAAGTTCTGCGACAGCTTGCCGGGCGTTATTGTGATCACGAATCCCGATGGGACTTCGAGCGCGCCAGTAGTTTGCGGTGAGGGATGCGTTGGCCAGTGAAATGATTTCGTTTTTGGGCGAAGTCAACTCGCGTTTTTCTAATCAGCTCGATGCGGTGTCTGCTCCGACGACGCGCGGACAGCCCTCGGTGCTCAGTCACTTATCCGGAAAGCAGGCGAATAGGTCAGCTACTTTGTGAGCGGTCGAAGACTCGCAGAGTATCCTTCGCTACTTACTCTCCCAGTCAACCTTACGCGTGCGTCGATGTGGTCGGAGCGCCCGGTCGAGGGAGTGTAGCCAATGATGTATTGGGAACGCTCATAGTCCAGGGCTTCGCTCGCTGCCTTCTCCAACTCTGCTGAGGACTTTGGAAAAACGAAATAACCGTTCGTATCTTTGGCAAGGGACTTGAGAAATTGAACTGCCTTGTCGCGAACCGTCTCCCCAACGATCCCCGCTCCAGGAGGATCCTTGTACGTGCAAATCACCACCACCTGCACGCGTAGCGCTTTAAGACTGCTGACCAACTGATGCAGACTGTGTTTGTTTTCAGACTCTCGACCGTCCGTGATTACGACCAAAACATTCCGGCGGAGGTTGGAACCTGGCGTCGTCTGCAGACTCCTGAAGTGGTCCCCAGTGGAATAAAGGGCATCTATGATGGACAGTTTTCCCGCAGCGTGATCGAAGCCACCAAGGGCATCAAGCAATGACTTCTTGTCAGCCGTCCAGTCAATAACGATACTCGCTTCACCCTCTCTTAACCGCAGGATAAACGCTTCATCTCCCGGTTTTCCTGTGTTCACGATTGCCTTAGCAGCGCCGACAACTGCACTGAAAACCGGCCTCATGCTTCCAGTAGCATCGACTACTAAGCCGTAGCTTGTCGGGACGTCTTGCATTGAAAAAAACGATATTGCTTTTGGCGAACCGTCTTCGGACAACAGAAAGTCGTCTTGCCGGAGCGAGTTGACGCTACGACCGGCTTTGTCTTTTACGACTACGCCGATCTTGACGAGGGGTCCTTCGGGATTATTCTGGGGTTCTGCGGAAATGACGCCGCTCGAGAAAACTGCGGTGGAGAGCGCGATGACTGAGCACAACCTGCGAAGACTGTAAGGAGCTATCATGAGTTCTTCCTTGTTAATTAGCTCTTCGTGCTTGTCAGGTCATTTCGCCCTTGGGAAATTGGTCTCCCCCGACGACCAAAGTCGCCACGCTCCCTGCATTATTCACTTCTTCAGCCGCGCGATTCCCGGACTCCAGCGCGCCGTTCATCCAACCGTGCCAAGCCGATGTATGCTCGCCAGCGAAGTGTATGCGTCCTTCGGGACGCTGTGCTATTGGAAGCAACGTCGCCATCTGGCCAGGCTCAAAATACGTGAAGCCCCCGCGAGCCCACGGGTCTTCATGCCAAATCTGACTTGTCCCGCCTGTGTACTGATTGTCGAGCCCGCTAAACAGATTGCCCATCTTTCGAAGCACGTAGCTCTGGCGATCGCTCTCGCTCATCACGCCGAGGTCAAGCGCGCGCTGGCCACCGGTGTAGGATGTCAGTATTCCCGGCTTACCCAGTTGAGTCAGCGTCGGCGAGTAGGTGTTCTGAATCGGAAGGTCGCTCAGGCCGTAACCGCTTAAGCCGGCTTGTTCCCACACGCGAGTGCGGAACTGCAAATAGGTGCGCGTGACCGGTGTCAGCTTCAGCTCGTTGATTGCTAGTTGCTTGTCTTCGGGAAACGCCGGAAAGACTTCGATGTCCTTCAGCACGGGGAAGGGAAGCGTACATACGACGCGGTCAGCGCTGATCGTTTGAATGCCGCCGGAGTTAGTGTACGTAACAGTCACGCCGCTATCGTTATGCTCGATGCGTGTGACTACGGATGACTTCCAGAATTGTTTCTTGACCTTTCTTTTCAGCGCCGAAGCCAACTGGTCGTTGCCGTCAACTATCTCGTAGAAGATCGGGTCCGAGCCGATGGCTTCGGTGACCACGCCTTCCATCGCCGAGAACGAATCGAGGCCAAACCCTAACAGCCCGAGCTGCGAAGCCGCGATGATGTCGATAGCTCCATCCGAAGCTCCGAGGTCCAACAGCAAATGCTTCAGCGAGACGGCGTCAATCGCGCTGAGATCAGGGGGCGGCCAATTCGGCTTCCGCGGATTGCCGACCTCATTCATATAGCTTCCGAGGTAGAGCGAGATCAATCCGAACACGCCCGCTGCTCGTTCACTCGACGTGACCTGGAATGGAATGTTTGTTGGGCCTGTCGAGCTTATGCGAAATTGATTTCCGCGAATGTTAGCCATCGAGTCGACGCCGGCCCTGAACGCCGGGCGAAGCGGCAGTCCGAAATCCGTCGCGTAGCCATATGTGAAGACATGCGATTGCGGGAAGACTGACGCGCCCGCTTCGGCGTACTGACCGGCGGCGAAATCTCGAATTGTCTGCACCCGGCCGCCTGGGAACTTGCGAGCTTCGAGGACGGTGACGTTATGCCCCGCCTTCTTCAGCTCGAAGGCGGCGGCCAGTCCGGCGAGTCCACCGCCAAGCACAACTACGTTTTGAGGCTGGCCCGCGAGCTTGATGTCACCCCGGCGCGTCGCTCTTGCGATGCGGGGTGCAAGCCCCAGCGCCACCGCGCTCAAGCTTAGTTCTGTGATGAACTGACGTCGATCGATGAATCGAGACATTCGTTTCTCCAAAGGTCTTCGAGCCTTTATGCTACAGTCGTAAACTCGGCTTTGCAACAGTTGAGTCGTCGGTGGTGGCTAATAATGTAATTGGTAGCGGGACTTGAGATCGGACGGACTCCTCAACAAAGACGGCGATGCAAGCGGCGCCAATCCCACCCACGGCAGTGGGGTGGATTGTCCAGGTGCCCTACAAGACGGGCGGCCCGCCTCCTTTGCTTTTGTTATCTCTCTCCTCGCGCCGCGAGGGAGAGAAAAACAGGAATCCCGGGTTTGCTCCATGTGTAGGCCGGACTTGAACCATCCACCCAGGTAATTTCGAAATTGTCCATTAGTGAACAGAACCAACATCGCGAGTAGGCATATCATGAGTCTTCAAGCGATCTACTGAAGGTCTTTTGGTGGAAAACGATGGATCTAAGCAGGTCGAGCACCCACTAATCGACGCAACATGCTCGGTGGGTTGAATAGGCACCGGGCTCAAGTGCGGAAAGATTCGTGCTGTTTAGCTTGAAAAGGGCCTTCGTAAAAAGGAGAGGATGGCAATGATACAGAACCTCAGAAAGAAGAACATCGTCGCGATGTTGCTGGTGCTCGTTTTTCTTATGTTGACCGCTGCTACGGACAGCCTGGCTCACCGGCGGTCCTACAGACATCACCATAGCCAGACGAAGGGCGCCGTTATCGGCGGAGTCGCCGGCGCGGTAGGCGGAGGCTTGATCGGCGGGAAGAAGGGCGCTGTGATTGGAGCCGGAGCGGGCGCAGGAACGGGCTACCTCGTCCAGCGTCACCGAAACCGCAGCCATCGCCGCAACATTAGACGTCAATAGAAGACTGCGGATCGGCTGATTGATGCAAGGCAGTTCTTTGCCGCGATCCGGCCTGGCTAGATTTCTTCCACACGGAGTCCGCCGGTCGGCAGCGCGCCGGTATCGCTGCGCGGCGTTTCACTTCTGATGGTGGGCGGCGGGACTCCGATTTTCTCGAGCAGTTTCTTCTTTATCAGTTCGTCGTAGAGCCGCCACTTCATGCGAACCAGCTCATCGTCTTTTATTCCCGCTAAGAATCCAATCGGTATCTCGAAGCCGCCCGCGCCTCGACGGCCGCCGCCGTAGTAGCGTCCCATATCGGTAGCGCCCAGAGCTTCCTTGAGAAACTCGTCGGGATTCAATGTTACTTTGCTGGTCCGCATCGAGCCGACGACCATCTCGCGATCACCTTTGAGGATGATGCCGTAGACGATCGCGGTGTGTACGTTTTCTTCGGTGAGCAGAAAGTCAGCCGCTTGAGGAATCGAGTCCCGGTCTTCGCTCCTGAGAAAACCGACGCCTGATATCGAATAGCTCTCGCGTATCTCGCGATTCTCGAGCGCCAACCGAATCACGTCCATGACCGTCTTCGAGCGCTTTGCCGAAAGGATGTCTTCAAGCAGAGATGAGTCTGCAAAGCGGCTCAGAAAACTGGCGGCTTCCAGTTCCTCCTCGCGCGCGCGGATCAACCCCGAAGTCTCGCTGCGTATGCCGTGCATCAACGCGGTCGCAAGCTTGACGTGGATGGGATTGCTCTTGTTCAACTCTAAGAGACCTTCGCGGATGTACTCGGTGTAGATAGTCGCGGTCGCGCCGATCTTTCGAATGTCGGTGAACTCCGCTTCGATGCGGTCCTGCTTTTCGTGATGATCGACGATCACCAGCGGCTTCACTCCGGCGGCAGTGAATCGATCGGTCAATGCCGCGGTCGTGCCCTGATTATCGACGAAGACCGTGCCCTGGTACTGTTCGAGATTGTAGCCTTCGCTATATCTGACCATTTCGACCTCGGTCAGTTGAACGAGCGCGAGGTTTTCCTGATGACTGATACGTCCTTCGTAGATGATGTCGCAATCGACGGCGAATCTGGCAGCGATCAATTTGTGAGCCCACGCGCCGGAGATGGCGTCGGGATCGGGATAGTCCTGCATGACGATCGCGTGGCGCTCACCGCTGTGAGCTTCAAGAAGCGCGGTCAACTCGGCGGCTTTGCTGATTGGTTGAGCGCCGCTGGGCTTAGCGCTGACATCGGTGAGAGGTCTACGGTCTCGGGACATGTGAGTATCTCCTTCATTCTGCATCTTCGCGCGGTCCTTTGCTCGCGTCCTGGGTGATAGTTAAACAAGAGTAATTCTAGTCGGAAGGCAGGTGTGGCACAACAGAGTTGGTTAAACAGGTTGCAAAGGGCGCTGGCATAAC
>JADGNW010000353.1 GCA_017883315.1 Blastocatellia bacterium
ATTATGAGGAAAGAAACCCTCTCCGATGGAGGAGACACTACTCAATGATGAACTCGAGCAGCGAGTGCGCCTCACGTAACGCGGCTTCAACTCTATCGGGAGTATCGGCGCGGCTGAAAATGAAACCCAGGTAGCTTGCTCCTTCCGGCGGCGGCAAAATCTCTTGAGTGACGTGAGCTGTAATGATCACATCTTCAACATCGGGCACAGTCTTCGCCGCGTCAACGCCAAGCACTTCTCTCAAGATCCCTGCGCGTGGTATCGGGATCATCATTACACCCGATGCTTGAGCCTCGCGCTCAATGTTCGATACGTCCTCGCCAAGCGCGTGACGAATGATCAACTCTTCTAGCGAAATCCCACCGTCAAATCTCAACGCCCGCGAGCACAGCCCGCCGATCGAGCGAGCCGCTACTTCGATCACCCACGGGCCGTGTTCGTTCACTCGAAGTTCCGCGTGCACCGTACCTTTGGTCAAACCCATCGCGCGAATCGCCGCACCAGTAGTCTCGATGATTCGTCGCTCAACGTCGCTGCTCAAACGCGACGGTGTCACGTAGATCGTTTCTTCGAAGAACGGGCCGTCAAGCGGATCAGGCTTATCGAAGATCGCGAGCATTCGAAACTCGCCGCCGGTGACAAGCCCTTCGACTGCAACTTCAAACCCGGGAATAAACTCCTCGACGAGCGCTTCGCGCGCAAGCACGCCTCCACGTCGCGCGACCTTCGGATTGCTGACAATTCTGTCTAGCCGGCGTACGACTCCCGCGAACTCTTCTTCGTTATCGGCTCGCATCACGCCGCGGCTTGTCGACAAGAACACCGGCTTGACGACGCACGGATAGGTAACTCGTGCTGCGACCTCGCGCGAGTCTTCGTCCAGAGAGAAGCGCCAGAACCGCGGGACTTGCACACCGCTCTGGCTGAGCACTTCGCGCATTCGATGCTTGTTCTTTGCGATGATTGCGCCGTCGACCGGATTGTGTTTCAGCTTCAACGCTTCGGCGATCGATGCTGCGACGACCGCGGTGTCCTCATCAACGGGAATAACGGCGTCGACCGGAAAACGCTCCGCGAACTCCTGGGCCTGACGCCTCGCGCGCGCGGGCTCGCCGAAATCCAAGGTCAGCAGCTCCTCAGGATTCTTATCGAGAAGTGTGCTTGGCTGTTCAGATGCCGCAACGACGTCGACATCGAGTTTGAGCGCGGCCTCGACGAAAGCCTTCGTTCGGTAGGTCGTGGTCGGAAGCAGAAGGAGCACTCGCGGCATATCAAGATCAGTCTAACCGATGGTCGCCATCGGGTCGAAGGCAGTTGGTGAGCGGTTGCGCTTTCGGTATATTAAGTCGAGGAGGAGCTAACGATGCGATTAACGGAGATGGTTTCGTGCGCCGGTTGAGCGGCTAAGCTCGCGCCGCGCGCGCTCGCTCAGGTGCTGAGCGGGCTACCGAAACAACCATACGACCCGAATGTGATTGTCGGCTTCGACCTCGCCGACGATGCGGGAGTTTACCGTCTACGCGATGACCTTGCGATCGTACAGACGCTCGACTTCTTCACGCCGATAGTAGATGACCCGTTTGACTATGGTCGCATTTCGGCGCTCAACTCGATCAACGACGTGTGGGCGATGGCGGGCACTCCAATCACTGCGCTCGCGATCACTTGCTTTCCGAAGAAGGGTGTTGATTTTTCGATATTGGCCGAGATCATGCGCGGCGGACTCCATGTGCTAACACAGAACAACGTCGCGCTGCTCGGCGGTCACAGCGTCGACAACGAGCAAATAATGTTCGGCTATTCGGTCACAGGAGTTATCGACCCTAACAAAGTTGCTACCAATGCCGGAGCGCGCCCGGGCGATGTGATCATTCTGACCAAGCCGATCGGTACAGGGGTGATTTCAACGGGAATCAAATTCGCCAAGACGTCGCCTGAAGTCGCAGCCTCGTCGGTTGAAATCATGTTGACGCCCGGAAAGTCCGCCGCCGAAGCGATGCGCGAGTTCGATGTAAAAGGCGCGACCGACGTCACCGGCTTTGCACTGTTGGGGCACGCGTGGGAGGTTGCGCGCGCGAGCAAGATCACCATCGAGATAGACTCGTCTCGAGTGCCGGTTCTTCCAGGCGCACTCGAACTCGCAAGCGCCGGAGTGCTCACGAGCGGAGAGAAAACAAATCGCGAGTATGTTGGCGAAGACATCGAGATCGCCGGGCAGGTGAGCAAAGAAATGCGCAGCTTGCTTTTTGATCCGCAGACCGCAGGCGGCTTGTTGATTTCGATTGCGGCAGAGCGCGCCGATGTGTTACTCGCCAGGCTTCGCGAAAACTATTCTCGAGCCGAAATCATTGGCAGCGTAGTTAAACGCGGCGCTCGCTCGATCGTTGTCACGTGAACATCATGCCAAACGAAGAACAATACGACGCGATTGTCATAGGCACGGGGCAGGGCGGCAAGCCGCTCTCGATCGCGCTTGCCAAAGCAGGATGGAAGACCGCGCTGATCGAGCGCGAGTACATCGGAGGCACGTGCGTCAACTTCGGATGCACGCCGACGAAGACGATGTTCAACAGCGCGCGTGTAGCTTATCTCGCCCGCCGCTCTGCCGATTACGGAGTGCACACCGGCCCGGTCACGGTGAACATGAGCGAAGTCCGCGCGCGCAAGCAGGGCGTAGTCGAGAGCTTCCGAAGCGGCGGACTTCGAGCCGTCGAAAAGACCGAGGGCCTTGACTTGTTTATGGGCGAAGCCACCTTTACTGGCGCGCAGTCGCTCGAGGTTCGAATGGAGGATGGCAGCAAGCGCTCACTCACCGCCGGCAAGATCTTCATCAACACCGGAGGACGGCCCGCCACGCCCGAAGTTGATGGCTTGGACAAAGTTCCGTTTCTTGATTCGACCTCGATCATGGAGCTCGATCGAGTGCCTGAGCACCTGATGGTTATGGGCGGCGGCTACATTGGATTGGAATTTGGCCAGATGTTTCGCCGCTATGGAAGCCAGGTAACAATTGTCCAGCGAGGCGATCATCTGTTGAGCCGCGAAGACCCTGACGTTGCCGATGAAGTTGCCAATGTCTTGCGCGAAGACGGCATAACCGTGTTACTAACCGCCGAGGCAATACGAGCCGAGCAGAGCTGCGGGGTTATTCATCTCACAGTGCGAACGTCTGACGGAGAGCAGCAGTTGACGGGCTCGCATCTGCTGGCCGCGGCGGGACGATCTCCGAACACCGAAACGCTCAACCTTGCAGCGGCGGGAATCGAGGAAGACAAGCATGGATTCATAAAGGTCAACGATCGGCTCGAGACCAACGTGCCCGGCGTCTACGCACTCGGCGATGTGAAGGGCGGTCCGCAGTTCACGCACATCTCTTACGATGACTTTCGAATCATCCG
>JADGNW010000354.1 GCA_017883315.1 Blastocatellia bacterium
GACGAGCGCGCCGCCCAGCTCAGCTCGAGCGTGTGAGTAAATCGACACACACATCGCCGCCGCCGCCAGGATTATTGTCAGGACTATTCCATCTACGAAACGTTGAGGGCGAACCCTTCGTTTGACTGCGGGTCTAACTTTTACAGCCGTACCTGTGACCGGGCGGACTCTGACTCCGGCGCCGGTCCTGTCGACCAGATCATCCCAATATGAATTTGCGGCCTGACTCAAGTAGCACCTCCAATTCTTGCTCGTTAGAAGCTTCAGCGTACACACGAACCAAAGACTCAGTTCCGGAAGGACGCATCCGAATCCATCGCCCGTCTTCAAGAATGAACATGGCTCCGTCAATCCTGTTTACCGAAGTAACTCGATGCCCGGCGACGATGACCTGGAAACCGGGCGCGCGCTGCGTGATCCAATTCGATATTTTCTGCGTGACGCGACGAACGGCGTCAAAGGTAAACTCATCGGCAATAATAGCGCGCCCCCTTGAGGTTCCGAATTTTATCATCAGCTTGAATTGCGCTCGGTCCGTGAGGGGAACCGATGGATAAACCCTGCGGTGAATCTGGACGTCCAAGCCCAAAGTGGGGACGGGGATCTTGAACGGAAGCGACTCTATCATCTTTTTCTGCTCCGCGCAAGGATTTTCTTTTGCAAAGTTAAGTCTGCTTCGTTGAGGCGATACCTCAACACCATGGCTCTGCTTAACGATGATCTGGACGCAATCCTGACGCGATGAAATTGGATTGGACCTGGCGGTTATCAGAAGTGAATAAAGTCGGGGGAGGGCCGGTCTTCCACGGATAGGAACGCTAGGCGGCGTTGCGGCTTCGAGCCCGAGCGTCTATTCTTTGTGGCTGTCTGAGTGTCACAGTTCGAACACCGAAATCACTTGGAAATCGGAGGAAAATCTATTGTCGGATTCTGTCGGCTCCACAGTAACCCATTTGAAAGGCGAAGTAGCCAAAGCCATCGTCGGACAGGATGATGTAATCGAACAGGTCCTGATCGCGTTACTCACCGAAGGACATGCTTTGATTGAAGGTGTACCCGGGACAGCGAAAACGCTGTTGGTAAAAGTGCTCGCGCGCGCTATCGGTGCGGAGTTTGGGCGGATTCAGTTCACGCCCGATCTAATGCCCGCTGATGTCACCGGCACGAACATCTTCAACATGGCAACCTCTACGTTCACTCTTCGTCACGGGCCGATCTTCACCGACTTGTTGCTTGCTGACGAGATCAATCGCACTCCTCCGAAGACTCAAGCGGCGCTGCTTGAAGCGATGGAGGAGCGCCAGGTGACCATTGACGGGGAGCTGCATAAGCTGTCGCCGCTGTTTACCGTTCTTGCGACACAGAACCCGATCGAATACGAAGGAACGTATCCATTGCCCGAGGCCCAGCTCGACCGATTCATGCTGAAGATCATCGTCAACTATCCGAACGCAGATGAGGAACTGCGGGTCGTTGCAAACTGGAACGCTGGATTCAACTCGCGCCGGCTCGAAGATATCGAGATTCAACCTATCCCGGACGCGGCAGCGATGCTCGATTGTCGCTCGCAGGTGCGTGCTGTCACTGTTGAAGAAGGAGTTCAGCGATACATCGTTGCCATTGTCCGGGGAACGCGTGGCGCCATAAATCTTTCGTGGGGCGCGAGCCCTCGAGCTGCGGTTGCACTGTTACTGTGCTCGAAAGCGCTTGCTGCGATTCGAGGCCGGAGTTTTGTGACACCTGACGATGTCAAGGAGATCGCGAAGCCTGTGTTGCGTCATCGCATAGTGCTTCGTTCTGAAGCAGAGATCGAGGGCACGTCGCCTGATCAGGTGCTCGACGAAGTGATCTCGAGTATCGATGTGCCGAGGTGAAGAGTGAAACGTGATGCATGAAACGTGATGCGCGACATGCAGTTCCAATCTCACGCATCACGATTCCTGCATCACGAACCTATATGACCGCCCGAACTGAACCGATACCCGCAGCCGCCGTTGCGTTTGTCAGAGACACAGAGCGCGGGATCGAAGTCTATCTAAGCCGGCGGCCCGCACACTTCCGATACTACCCCGGCGCGTTTGTATTCCCGGGCGGCCGAGTTGATCGCGAAGACGCTGACATCAGAGCGACGGCGCGGCGCGAAGTCTTCGAAGAGATTGGCATTGAAATCTACACCGAACGACTCGTGCCGTTGAGGAACATACATACCAGTGCGCACGCCGGACCGGTCTATCATATGCTTACCTTCGCTTATCCGGTTGAAGACGAATTCAATACCAGCTTGAACGCTGAAGAAGTCGAAGAGGAAGTGTGGATCGATGCGCGCGAAGCGATTACAAGTCTGGACCTCCCATATCAGATAAAGGCGGCCGTGCACACCATCGCCGGCTTCGCAAGCGTTATGGAACTGCTAAACGGCCTTGAGCAGGGGAGCATCAACGAGGACTACTGGTTTTGAAATTTGTCTTCACAACGCGATTCTTCCTGTTGCTCGCCGTGGGACTTGCGCTGCTCTCGCTCGGTTGGTTCAGCCGAGCCGCGATCTATCTAACGCTGGTCTACGACTTCGCGTTGATAGCCGCGGCCGCCGCGGACTACTTGCTTTCGGAAAAGCTGGGCGCGTTCCGGGTCGAGCGCGAGATGGAAGAACGCTTCGCGATGGGAGCAGAGAATGAGGTGACGATTAGAATCGCGAACCGCGCCCGGCGCAAAATCAGTTTCATCGTCAAAGATGAGTATCCCTCCGAGATGGAACTGACGACTCCTCGCGAAGCCCAGTTGAGCATTCCGGCCGGTCGCTCGCGTGCGTGGCGATACAGCTTGCTGCCGACCTCGCGCGGCAAGTACAGCTTCGGCGATACGCAGCTTCGTTATCGCACGCGACTCGGACTCGTTTGGCATCAACTGAACTACTCGACCGCCGCGGATGTAAAAGTTTATCCGGATATTCGGGAGGCGAAGAAGCATGAGATTTACGCTCATCGCAATCGGAGGCCCGAGCCGGGGCTGCGACGCATGCGAGTGCGCGGGCAAGGGCGTGAGTTTGAATCGTTGCGTGAATTCGTGATGGGCGACGAGATTCGTCACATATCGTGGCCGGCTACCGCTCGACGCGGAAAACTAATAACAAGGCAATACACGATCGAGCGCAGCCAGAATATTGTAGTGCTGCTGGACACAGGCCGCTTGATGACCGCACGCATTGGCAAGCTCACGAAACTAGATCACGCGGTTAACGCGACGCTGTCAATCGCTTACGTGGCTGCGGCAGGTGGTGACAACGTGGGGTTGGTCGCGTTCTCGCGCCGTGTAGTGAGCTACTTGCCGCCTCGCCGCGGCCACGATCAGATCAACAGGTTGATGGAAGCGCTCTACAGTCTCGAACCACAGATGATCGAGCCAAGTTACAAACGCGCATTCAACTTTTTCAGTGCGAACTGCCATCGGCGCTCGCTGGTAGTGATACTCACTGACCTCGTGGATCGCGATGCGTCGGCCGAGCTGCTCGCTAACACATCGCAGCTTGTGCCTCGTCATCTTCCTCTGATCATCACGATCGGCGATACGGACCTTCGAGAGATGGTGCGAGCGCAACCCGCTTCGTCCGGCGATGTGTATCGTCAAGCTGTCGCCGAAGAGATTCTTCGCCAACGCGAAGAAGCGCTCACGCGCATTCGTCATGCGGGCGGGCTCGCGTTGGATGTTCCGGCTGGAAGGCTTTCGCTCGAGTTGGTGAACAAGTATCTAGAGGTGAAAGAGCGCGGCTTGTTGTGAACCGGGCGTGTGCTTATGTTCTCACTCGAGAACAAGCGTCATCGACCTGAAGTCGATTGTCACCACGCGTGCCTGGCCAAGAAGGTCCAAGCCAAGTCTCCCGTGGAACCAACGTGATCCCACTTGCTTCAAGAGCACTTGGGCCGGCCGGAGAGTGGCGTCGAAACCACCTATCCGAAGCGTGAGCGAGGGCAGACTCACGGCGTCGACCTCCACGCTGTCCCCCACGCCGGTAACTCGCTTCGAGTTCTTCTGTCCTGACTCACTCACCACGCTTGCAAATTCCTCTGCGAACTTCGGGAAGAGAACTGTTTCGCTGGCGCCGGTGTCCAGATGAAGATTGAGCTTGCTCTGTCGGAATCCTGTTTCCGTCACGGCGTCGAAGCCCTCGAAACAGAGGTTGGATTTGCTGACGCTACTCCGTGCTGAACGGAAGCCGCTCTCAAATGTTCCGTCCGCGCTCCAGCGCATTGTCTGCATAGCGAGCAGCACGGGCAATCCAAGGACTCCGCGTTCGCCGGAAGGCAAGTCAACGAATGGCTGCTGGTCATCGCGGGCAACCAAAAAAACCACATGCTTGACCCGGACGTTGCCCACCGTAAGCTGGCCGGCGACAGCAATGCGAAAACCGACTTGAGCGCCCGTCGCAACGGTTCCCTTAACGCCGCTCTCATGGATGGTTAATCCCAGCCGTCTGGCTTCCGACTCGCTGATTGTGGAGAAGTTCGCGCCTGTGTCCAGGATGTAGTCGGCTGACTTTCCGTCTACCGAGAGGGGAACGAATAAGTTACCGTCCTCGGTACGATAACGAATACTGGAATGGTTGCGCTTGGTGACGGACTGCTCTGGATATTGGCTGACCTCGGCGAAGAATGAGCGGGCGTTTTTCAAGCTGACGTTGTCCGGCTCCGCCGCCAGCAGCTCTTCGATCTGTGACATTACTTGCCGATAGCGCCCGGCTCGCTGATATACATAGATCAACAGGCCGCGCGCCTCTGACGCCTGCTCGGACTTTGGCGCGGATTTGATGACATCCTGAAGATTCTTCTCAGCTTGTTTGAAATCGTTAAAGGCATACGCGACGGCTCCCCGGTAAAATGCCGTCGCCTTCGCCGCTTGAACGGCGTCTCGAAGTTTGAACCATTGATGTGTATCGTAGAGCGACTTGAGGTCCGAATCCCGGTTGCCGCCGGCGTGACGTTCCGTCTTTTTGTCGGTCTGCCCGACTGGCGATTTGGCAGATGTGGAAAGCGAAGAGGTCTGACTGAGGGAGGGGAACAGGCAGAGCCACGATACGGAAGCTACAATCAGCGCCTTTTTCATAGGCTTCCCTTGGGGCAAGTCGCTGCCTCTGATTTCGTTATTCAGCATTGATGTTCGGCTTCACGGGACCCGGCTTTAGGAAGTACATCGCCATGAGCACTGCGCTTATTGCGGAAATCGAAAACTTATAAGCTGCCGGTATGTGCGC
>JADGNW010000355.1 GCA_017883315.1 Blastocatellia bacterium
AAGACGAGTTCAAGCTTCCGGACCGATACAAGAGCTTCGCGTTTCAGAATTTTGCTCAACCAAATATTGAGGATATGTACAAAGAGTTGACTGGAACGAAAAATCCCAAGTAGACCGGCAGGAGTCGATTATGGTAATGCCTTTTAGCAGCCACACAGTAGAGGAGCACTTCGACAAGTGTTCGCCCGCCGTTGCAGCGACGTACGCGCGAATCCTCAAGACGGCCAGTAAGCTCGGCCCGGTTCAGCAGGAGGCGAAGAAGACGTCGATTCATCTGGTCAGAAAGACCGCCTTCGCCGGCGTTGCTACTCGGAAGACGGCTCTGATCCTCACGCTGAAATCAGACACGAACCTTGCCAGCAAGCGAATCGCGAAGCGCGAGCAGACGTCAGCGAATCGATGGCATCTCGAGGTTCGGCTTGAGACACCTGATCAGGTGGATCGCGAACTCGTGTCCTGGCTGAAGAGAGCGTACGAGCTCGCGTGCTGAAGCATCGGGCAAGGTGATTACCGATGGTTACGACTAACGCAAGCTGCGGCTGTTAGAGTCTTTGCTCAACACGCGCCATTGAAGAGGTCAATCAAATCCATGAACGAAACTACAAACTCAGTCCTTGACGATAAGCGTGAGTTGTTGAGGCACACGGTCGCTACGCTCGCGTATCGCGGCGGCAAAGCGGTATCGAATGCGCCCGAAGGTTTCGATCAATACCACGCCGGCGACACGACTCGCACACCTGGCGAGATCCTCGCGCACATCGGCGACCTGCTCGACTGGGCTGTCGGCCTCGCCAAGGGCAGGCAAGTTTGGCGCGACTCCACTCCGCTGCCGTGGGACCAAGAGGTTGCGCGATTCTTTGGCGCGCTTCAGGAGTTCGATGCCTGCCTCGCTTCGGAAACGCCTCTGGGATTTCCCGCCGAGCGACTGTTTCAAGGCCCGATAGCTGACGCGCTCACGCATGTAGGACAACTCACCATATTGCGAAGGATAGCCGGCGTGCCGATCAAGGGTGAGAACTACTTCAAGGCAGAGATCGTCGCCGGAACGGTTGGCCCTGAGCAATCAACAAAGCGAGTTGAGTTCGACTAAGGCTTTGGCCGGGGAAAGAGCAGCCTGCCTCCAGCCATTGAGTGTCTGTCCCATCTAACTTATAATTCGGAGCAATGGGCACACAAGTAACTCTCAACCTTCCGGACGACACGTTTGAGCGTGCCGCGAAGTACGCTGCTTACGCTCATCGTGATGTCTCCGAGATCATCGCGGCGGCACTGGCTTCCTCCCTTCCCTCGATGGATTCGATTGATCAGCTTCGTGCTATTTCCAAACTACCCGACGAAGATATAGTCGCATTGACCGAACTGCGGATGGAACGCGAAACCGACCTGCGGCTCAGCACGCTGCTCGATAGCCAACAAGCCGGAGAGTTGACCGACCTCGAACGTGCCGAGCTTGCTGCGCTGATGAGAGCCTACGAGATGGGACTGCTACGCCAATCTCAGGCTTTAGTCGAGGCGGTGAGACGCGGGCTCAGACCCCCGCTCGAGCCATGACCAGCAGAGGAATCTCTGAGGCGGCGATAGCGCGTATCCGAGCGGCGGCCGAGAACCGCTGCGGATATTGCTTGACTCCTCAGCGTTTCGCCATGCAGGTTCTCGAGATAGAACACATCACTCCAAGAGCGGCCGGTGGGACCGACGACGAAGAGAATCTCTGGCTCGCGTGTCGACTCTGCAATAACGCAAAGGGTGTGAAGACTCACGGAGATGACCCGGTAACCGGCCGACGCGTTCGACTCTTCAATCCAAGAACGCAGAAGTGGCGACGCCACTTCTACTGGAGTGATGACGGGGTGCGGTTGATGGGGCGTACAACCTGCGGTCGAGCAACCGTCGAGGCATTGAACCTTAACAACGAGATCGCTTTGGTTGTGAGACAGAATTGGGTTAACGCAGGATGGCATCCGCCGGATCGGAGGTAGCGTGAACTCCGTTTGAAGAAGTACAACTACAACCTTGACTTCAACGATCTGCGCGTGAGCGCAAAGTAAACCAAAAAGGAGAAAAAGCAATGTCGAGTTTTACGAGACGGGATGCAATCAAAGGAATGGTAACCGGAAGCGCAGGGCTTGCTCTGGCTAGTATGAGTTCCTCGAGCGCCGACGGAGAGATCACAGCAAGGCCTGGTGATCAAGGCGCAAACACCGCTCAGGCGGCGCGAGCATTTCGCGGCGAGCATCAGCCCAAACCGCTGCAGTTTGATCCGGCGAAGCTCAAGGGCCTCTCCGAAAAGCTGGTGCGTTCTCATCACGAGAACAACTACACCGGCGCGGTCAAAGCGCTCAACGCGGTCGAGCAGCGCCTCGACGCGATGATGAAGGACAAGGACCTGCCCGCTTACGTCTACGGCGACCTCAAGCGCGAGGAATTGATCAGAACAGGCTCCGTTGTTCTTCACGAGCACTACTTCACCAATCTTGGAGGCGACGGCAAATCAGGCGGCGCGGTGCTCGATCTGATCAAGACGTGGTTTGGCAGCTACGAGCAGTGGGAAGCGGAGTTCAAACGAACCGCGAACGCACTGGGCGGAGGCTCGGGTTGGACGATATTCGCATACAACGCGCACACCGGCGAAGCGCACAACTACTGGGCATGGGATCATATGCACAACGCGCCGATGAGCCGTCCGCTGCTGGTGCTGGATATGTATGAACACGCGTATCACATGGACTACGGCGCGGCTGCGGCGAAGTACATTGATGCCTTCATGCAGAATGTGAAATGGGAAGAGGTGAATCGCCGCGCCGAAGAAGTCCTGGCCCGCAAGTGAGTCCACCAGCGCTTCGCAGACGTAAAGTGAAGGCTAGTCAAACTGCAACCAGCGTGTGGTTGGAGACCACGTAGACTCTTGTGCATTCTGGGCTTCACGGTTCAGGCAATTCTCAAACGCGTACCGGTCATGCATTCGCCAACAATCGGCGGGGTGTTGATCGCGAGTCTCGGCCTGGTGCGCGGAGTTCGCGCCTCTCTCCTGATCACCGCGGGACTGGCGTTGACCGCAATCCTCGCGCAACGGCGCTTGTACGACATTCGAGTTGAAGGTGCCAGGTTAACGAGGGTCGATCTCCGCTCTCAGTTCCGCTCACTTCACCACGCGCTCAAGCGGCTGCTGGTGTCAGACATCTTCATTAGAACCTGCGAGGGGATGGTCAACTTCTTTGTGGTGCTCTACGCAACGAACATAATCGGCGCAACCTCGGTGCAGTTCGGCGCGCTCGTGGGAATCCAGACGGCAACATCGATCGCGGCTTACATCCCTGCGGCCCGACTCGCGGATCGTTATGGCCGCAAGCCCTTCGTCGTCGCGACGTTCATTTGCTTTTCGGTTTTTCCACTAGCGATCGCCCTTTCGCATAGCTTCAAAGCGCTGGTCATCGCGTTCGTAATCGGAGGACTGAGAGAGCTCGGCGAGCCGGCGCGCAAAGCGATGATAGTTGATCTTGCTGATCCTACTCGCCGCGGGCGCACCGTCGGACTCTATTACCTGACACGCAGTCTTTCAATCACGCCGGCTTCGGTAATCGGCGGCCTTCTGTGGAAGATCAATCCCGCCACTCCGTTCTTTGTCGCCTGTGCTATCGGTCTCGCTGGAACTCTGATTTTCGCGCTCACCGTTGAACGCCGCTACGCCTCGTGAAGCGGCAAGGCATGGCGGGAAGTCTGAGAAGCTGCGCATAATATTCCCGAGTTATTTCTGCCCATAGGAGTTGCCGATGACCGCCGCCGTTTATCCATCGGGTCCGAAGCGAATGCCGTTTGTCGGACACCTGACGAAGTTTCGTCGCGACCCGCTAAAGCTGTTGCTCGATTCTGCGCGCGAGTACGGCGACGTTGTGCATCTGAGGTTCGGTCCCCAGGACGTCTATCTTCTGAATCATCCCGATTACATCCGCGATGTGCTGGTGACGAATAGTCGCAACTTCGTAAAGAGTCGCGGGTTGGTGGTCGCCAAAAAGTTTTTGGGCGAAGGCCTGCTCACCAGTGAAGGCGAGTTTCATCGCCGGCAAAGGCGGCTCGCGCAGCCGGCGTTTCACCGACAGCGTATCAATGCCTACGCAGCGGTGATGGTTGACTACGCCGCGCGAACACAAAACCGCTGGCAGGCGGATGAAACATTGGATATCTGGCAGGAGATGATGCGGCTGACTCTGGCAATAGTCGGCAAGACCTTGTTTGACGCCGACGTGGAAGCCGAGGCTTCGGAGATCGGCAAAGCGCTCACCAGCGTGATGCAGCTCTTCAACCGAATAACGAATCCGTTTGGCGGGCTGCTCGAGAAGCTTCCGCTGCCCAGCAACACGCGATGGCTCATGGCGAAGGAGCGGCTCGACTCGACGATATACCGAATCATCAATGAGCATCGCGCAACAGGAGTTGATCGCGGCGATCTGCTGTCCATCCTAATGGCGGCTCAGGATGAGGAAGGCGATGGCGGAAGCATGACCGATACGCAGTTGCGTGATGAGGCGATGACGTTGTTTGTAGCCGGACACGAGACTACTGCAAACGCGCTTACGTGGACTTGGTATCTCCTCTCTCAACATCCCGACGTCGAAGCAAAGCTGCACGAAGAAATAGACTCAGTGTTAGCAGGCAGGCTTCCGACAGCGGACGACTTTCCGAAACTGCGCTACACCGAGATGGTCTTCGCCGAGTCGATGAGACTGTATCCTCCGGCGTGGACCTTGGGACGCCGCGTGCTGAGCGACTATCAAGTTGGCCAGTACGTCTTGGCCGCCGGGTCAATCGTTCTGATGAGCTCGTGGGTAACCCATCACGATCCCAGATACTTTCCCGAGCCATTCAAGTTCGACCCCGAGCGTTGGACTCTTGAGGCGCGAGAGTCACGGCCGAAGTTCTCTTACTTCCCGTTCGGCGGGGGACCTCGCGTGTGCATAGGCGAGCAGTTCGCGTGGATGGAAGGCGTGCTGCTGATCGCGACCATTGCACAGCAATGGAAGATGCGCCTCGCTCCAGATCAGATTGTCGAGCCGAAAGCAATGATCACGCTGCGACCGAGGCATGGAATGCAAATGGTTCTTGAACGCAGGGCCGGAGTTTATCCTTCTGAATCGAGAGGATTGAATCGAGCCGCCGAGTTGGTTTTGTCTTAGTTCAATTGCGTTGGATTCAGGGAGCGGGTGAGATTAGCCGAGAGCCACTCTGCCACGTCTCTTGATCGCAGTTTCGTTGAAGGATATTCTGTTCGCGTGTGTGAGGAGAAGTTATGAATGTAGATTTCGCATCGGTCGCTACGATTCCAGTGCCTGACGATATAGAAGCGTTGATCCTTCGGCCGGGGCTGCATCCGCTGAGCGACGAGCAGTTCGCCGAGTTTTGTGCTCAGTATCCCGAACTGCGGATTGAAATGAACCGAGAGGGTGAAATGATGATCATGCTTCCAGTCGTTTCAAGGGGTGGCAAACGCAACTTCAATTTGACTGCTCGTTTTGGATTATGGGTGGAAGTGGATGGAACGGGCGTAGGGTTTGATTCATCAACTGGATTCACCTTGCCGAATGGAGCTAAGCGCTCGCCGGATGTCTCCTGGATCAAGCGCGAGCGATGGGACGCCCTCTCCGAAGAACAGAAAGACGACTTCGCGCCGATCTGCCCGGACTTCGTTGTAGAACTGCGCTCTAAATCAGATCGGCTGAGACATCTGCAGGAAAAGATGCAAGAGTATTTAGAAAACGGCGCTGCCTTAGGGTGGCTGATCGATCCGATCGAGAAGAAAGTCCACGTTTACAGGCCCGACACTGCGATTCAGGTTCTGGACAATCCAACCGAGATCTCCGGTGATCCGCTACTCAAAGGTTTCGTTCTCAAACTCGAAGGGATCTTGGACTAAAGAGCGGGTCAAACAAACCGGCAACAGTGGCACTGGCAGCAAAGCTCAATTAAACAACCCTTTGATATAAGCCTCAGGCGAGAACTCAATCAGATCATTCATCTGTTCCCCGACGCCAACGTAGCGAATCGGAATCCCAAGCTCTTTTGCGATCGCGATCACAATGCCGCCCTTCGCAGTGCCATCCAGCTTAGTCAACACAAGTCCAGTGACTGGAACTGCCTTTGTAAACTGGCGCGCCTGCTCCAACCCGTTTTGTCCGGTGACCGCATCCATGATCAGCAGGACTTCGTGAGGCGCGCCTTCTACTTCACGGCTTGCTATTCGCCGCATCTTCTCGAGCTCTTGCATCAGATGCGTCTTCGTGTGAAGCCGGCCTGCAGTGTCGATGATCAACACGTCTGCGTTGCGAGCCTTTGCCGCTTGAATCGAATCAAACAACACCGCTGAAGGATCGGTGCCGGGCTTCTGCTGAATTAGCGGCACGCCCGAGCGTTCGGCCCATATCGCAAGTTGATCGTTGGCGGCGGCGCGGAAAGTGTCCGCGGCGCAGATCAACACTTCGTTTCCCTCGCTCTTGATCCGATGCGCGAGCTTGCCGATGGTGGTTGTCTTTCCGACTCCGTTCACGCCGACGACCATTATTATGTAGGGCCTGATCTCGAGCGGCACTTCGGTCTCCGAGGCAACGGTTCCCTGCTTGCGATTTCGTTCGGCCGTATCGAGGATCTCTCTAAGCTCGGATTTAATCAGCCGCTTCAACTCGTCGACATCGCTAAGCTGTTTACGATTGACCTGCTGGCGAGCTTTCTCGATTATCTCCATCGCTGTACCCACGCCGATATCGGCGCCGATCAGCGCTTCCTCCAACTCATCCAGAACCGCAGCGTCGATCTCACGACGGCTGCCGATAACCGCGTCGATTCGATCGGTCAGGTTCTCGCGCGTCGAGGCGACTGCCGTTGCGAACTTCTCTAAGAATTCCGGCTCGGGGCCTTCATCACGGCGGGCGGCTATTGCTTCTTCCTCGGCAGTGGCCGCTCGGTTCAATCCCAGAGATATGAATTCAGGTTCCTTCTTTCGTTTCCAAAACGCCATGATCAGTCAGTGCTCCGGTTCCTGTTATGAACCTATTATGAAAGTGATCGCGGTATAATCAAAGGTGCGGTCGAGGTGTCGCTCGGAGGATGTCCCATAAAAACGCTAGAGGGCAACCGCGCGGCCGTGTGACTTACTAACTTTGAACCTGTTTGAAAACAGGTGGGTGACCCGGGCTCCGGCATTTGACATCCCCGATCA
>JADGNW010000356.1 GCA_017883315.1 Blastocatellia bacterium
TATTGATTTTCGGCGTTTGTATGCTTTCCCGTCTCTCCAGCGAGACGGTGGCGAGTCCTAATCGGGCGTTCTAGGAAGCAAGCACCTCATTCCTGGGAATGGGGCTCCGAATTGATGAGTACCGTCGCTTAGGAATCGCTTCTCCGACCCATCGCACAACCGGAGGTAGGTTCAATGTTCGACCAACTAGTAACGTCGTCGCCAGTAAAGAGGCAATCAAACCGGTGGATTTATTTCTGCGTGACTGCGGCGGTCTGGGTGTCGGTCTTAACGGGCGTGATCGCCTGGGGAATCCTGGCCTACGACGCAAAATTGAATGAGCAATTCAATGCGCTGACACTGCTCGCGCCGCCGCCACCACCACCACCACCACCGCCTCCCCCGCCAGCCGCGGCTCCCCAAAAGGCAGTCAAGCAAGACGCGCCAGTTGGGTTCGTGTCGGCGAAGGAACCGCCCAAAGACATCAAGCCGCCGTCACCGAAGCCGCCCGTTTTTGTCAGCAGCTCAGCCGGCGAAACTGGCGGTCAGCCGGGCGGCGTTCCCGGAGGCGTTCCCGGCGGCGTGCCGGGCGGCGTCCCCGGTGGCATAGGTCCGGTTGGTCCGGCAGAACCTCCGCCACCTCCGCCACCAGAGGAGAAAAAACCGGAGCCGCCGAAGATCATCCGCAAGTCGGGAGGCGTGCTTCAAGGATCGGCCACAAAACGCGTCGAGCCTTCTTATCCGCCGCTCGCAAAGGCGGCTCGAGTCAGCGGGTCGGTAGTCGTCGAAGTAACCGTCGACGAAGGCGGCGGCGTGATCTCAGCTCGCGCCATTTCCGGCCACCCGCTACTCAAAGACGCGGCGGTGGCAGCGGCAAGAGGCTGGAGATTCAGCCCAACCCAGTTGAGCGGCGTCCCGGTGAAAGTCATTGGCACGATTACGTTCAACTTCAACTTGTGAGCACGAAACTTTTGGGGCTGCGAACGCTTTTACTCGCAGCCCCGCAGTACAACTGGCTAATCTTACTTTGGAGGGTTTCTACCAATGCTACTTCTTCTATCGAACATTTGGCTGGCGGGCAACAAGCTCGCTTTCTTCTTGCTCCAGGCTGCCGACGAGGCGGCCGGTGGTGAAAAGGGCGCGGCAAGCGCAACCGAAGACTTCTCACTATGGGGCATGATCCAGAAAATGAAATGGCCTGCGCTGATCGTCGCGATCGTGCTGGCTATTATGAGCATGTACTCGATTGCGGTTATGGTCGAGCGCTGGCTCACATTCAACGCGGCTCGCAATCAGTCACGCCAGTTCGCGCCGAAGGTTGCTGCGGCGCTCCGCGACAATCGTATTGACGAGGCGATAGCAATTTCCGATCGCCATAAGAAGTCTCATCTCGCGATGGTGGTGAATGCGGGGCTTCAGGAGTTCCAGGCCCATCAGGCCGGATCGGATATTCCGGGAACTACGATGGATGCCGCACGGCGAGCGCTTCAACGCGCTACGGCGTTGAAGACTGCCGAATTGAAGCGGGGTCTTTCGGGACTGGCAACGATCGGCTCGACGGCACCCTTCGTCGGATTGCTCGGAACGGTGATCGGAATCATCGGAGCGTTCCAGGGTATGAAGGCGGCAGAAGGAACCGGCATCGCCGCGGTTGCGGGTGGCATCTCCGAAGCGCTGATCGAAACAGCATTCGGACTTCTGGTGGCGATTCCCGCAGTGTGGGCCTTCAATATTTTCACCAACAAGGTAGAGGGCTTCACTATTGAGATGGATAACTCGTCCTCGGAGCTTATTGACTACTTCATCAAGCGCCGAGAGCTCAAGTGAGGTAACACTATGGGAATGGCTACAGGCGGCGGCGAAGGTGGTTACGTCGCTGATATCAACGTCACACCAATGGTAGACGTGATGCTGGTGCTGTTGATCATATTCATGGTCATTGCGCCTATGTTGCAAAGCGGCGTCAGCGTCGCGTTGCCAAAGTCAAAGTACCCGGATCCCGACCCGAACATCATTAAGGACACGTCGGCTGTTGTTGCAATCCCCAACGACGACCAGTTCTTCATAGGCCGCGACAAGGTCGCGCGGGCGGACATACCTACGAGGATCAGAAACATCCTCAAGGACAAACGTGCTGATGAACAGGTCGTTTACATCAAGAGCGGCAAGGAAGTTAAGTACGGGACCGTCGTGTCGGTGATCGATTCGATTCGCGATGCGGGTTTCGACCGGATCGGCTTGGTCGCCGAAAAAGAGAAGTCGACTGGCCAGGGTGGGGCCGGCGGCAGTCGGTGATCCCTGAGCGCCATTTGCGAGTAGCATTGGGCGCCCCGCAATAAAACCGCGGGTGCCCCTCCATATCACTCGTTCGATACCCAGGAGGAAGCCGCCTTTCAAACGGCGGCTTAAAGTACAAATGCAATATCCAGAAGTCGAAGAGGCAATCGGTGGGAAGAAGATTGGGCTTGCCAAACCGAACATCAACGTCACACCGTTGATTGACGTGCTGCTGGTGCTGCTGATCATTTTCATGGTCATCCAGCCGCAGAAGGAAGCTAAGTTCGAGTCCCAAATACCGCAAAAGCCCCAGGAACAGTCGAACGCACCTGTACCGCCATCGGATTTGCTGATGGTCGATGTCAAGATGACAGGCAGCGGGCTGGATCAACAGATCGAGCTCAACAGCAGGGCGATGACATTGCAGGAACTCGGCACGACGCTCAAGGACCTGCTCGAGCAGCGGCCGGATAAGACCGTGTTTATCAAGGCGCCAAAAGATAAACAGTACGGTGACATCGTCGCGGTCATCGACACGGTCAAGGGAGCCGGGGCACAGCCTATCGGTCTTCAGATAGATTACCTGAATTGAACGGGGTCGCCTCGTCGGCTTCAATAAGGTCGCGGAGTGAAGCGACGAGGAAGGGAGGAACAGTCTTGAAAACGAAGAACAAATATTTCCTCCTTCCGGCGTTGTTAGCGCTTGCGCTCGCTACGCCTGGATGTGGAGTGGTTAACAAACTGCGTGCAAAGAATAGTCTGAACGAGGGTGTGCGCGAATTCAATAAGGGCAAGTACCAAAACGCGGAAGATAAGTTTTCGCGTGCGCTCGAACTGAGCCCTGAGTTGACGAACGCGCAGCTCTACTACGCTCAGGCAGTCAAAGCACAGTTCGATCAGATCCTCAGCGAAGATCTTGGGAAGAAAACGATCGCCGCTTACGATAACGTCATGAGCAAGAACGCGGGCAATGACACAGCGATTGATCAGGCCCTCGCGTACAAGGCGAACATCTACGATCAGTTGGCACGAGTCAATCCGGAAAGAGCCGGGGAATACAAACAGCTCCAACGTGAGACGCTTGAGAAGCGGGCGAACCTGGCATCGGCGACGAGCAAGACCAAGGCGGACGTTTACTATACCCTCGGCGTGGGCTACTGGAAGGAATCCTACGATATGAACGCCGGCTACCTGCAAAAGAACCGGTCCGTTCCGCCTGAGATTCTTCAGAAGATGAAGCCTCTTGTCCAGAAAGCTCACGAGTACCTGCAGAGGGCGGTCTCGGTCGATCCCGATTACGCCAACGCCTGGTTCTACGAGAAACTGGTGTTCATCGAAGAGATGAAATACGATCCTGCGCGGATGAACGAGCTTAAAGCCAAGGCGACCGCGATGCAGGATAAATACATCGCGATGCAGAAGCAACAGCAACAGCAAGCTGCGAGCGAAGCACCGCCGTCCAAGTGAAGTAGCTTCCCTCATATGCTAGAATCTAGGTGACCACTCAAACGGGTGGTCACCTTTTTTATTTTCAGGTTACATCAGGCCTTGCAATCGCAATGATTCGGATCGAGACGATAATAGAAAAGCTGCGCGAGAACCATCCCAGCGTGGACGAGGAACTTCTGCGCCGTGCCTATCTGTTCTCTGCTCGCCAGCATCGTGGCCAGACTCGACAGTCGGGGGAGCCCTACCTCGTACACCCGCTTGAAGTTGCTAACATCTTAGCGGACCTGAACCTCGATCCCATTTGTGTCACGACTGGACTTTTGCACGATATTGTCGAGGACACCGAAACATCTGTCGAAGAGATTGAAGAGTATTTCGGCCCGGAAATCGCTCACCTTGTTGAAGGGCTTACCAAAATATCAAGGCTAGATCAGGCGTCTACAGAAGAACGCCAGGCGCTTAACATGCGCAAGATGCTGTTGGCTATGGTGGACGACGTGCGCGTGGTTCTGGTCAAGCTTGCCGACCGGCTGCACAACATGCGCACGCTCGAGTATCTGCCGGGCGAAAAGCGCCGGCGAATTGCTCAGGAGACGCTCGACGTCTACGCCCCGATAGCACACAGACTCGGAATGGCCCGTGTGCGAGGCGAACTGGAAGACCTGGCTTTCAAGCACCTCGAGCCTGAGGAGTATCAGAAGCTAAAAGAATTAGTCGAGAGCCGCCGTTCGCGATTGGACGCGTTTCTCGATGAGGTCAGCCGTCACATACTCGAAATGATGGCGGACTCGAGCATTCACGTCGTTCATATCGAAGGGCGCATCAAGCGCTTGTATTCAATCTATCAAAAGCTGCATCGCCAGCACATTAATATTGACCAGGTCTATGACCTCGTGGCCATCAGAATCATCACCGAATCGGTGAGGGATTGCTACGCTGCGCTCGGAGTTATTCATGCCGCGTGGAAGCCGATCCCCGGGCGCTTCAAGGATTGGATCGCGATACCGCGCGAGAACTTTTATCAGTCGCTACACACGTCGATCGTCGGCGAGGGCGGTCAGCCCCTCGAGGTGCAAATCCGTACGCGGGAAATGCAGTCGATCGCCGAAGAGGGGATCGCCGCGCATTGGAAGTACAAGGAAGGACGGCGCGGCACCCACACCGAAGAAGACGAGGCTTTCGTCTGGCTCAAGCGGCTGGTCGAGTGGCAACAGGAAGTAAAAGACTCTCGCGAGTTTCTCGATTCGCTCAAGCTGGATCTTTATCCAAAGGAAGTCTATAGCTTTACTCCAAAGGGAAGAGTAATAGAGCTTCCGCGCGGGGCCACGCCCGTGGACTTCGCTTTTACCATACATACCCAGGTTGGCCTGGCCTGCACGGGAGCTAAGGTAAATGGGCGAATAGTTCCGCTGAGGTATCAGCTTCGCAACGGTGATGTAGTTGAGATCCTGACTTCGCCGTCCGCCCACCCCTCGCGAGATTGGATGAACTTCGCAAAGACCTCGCGCGCGAGGTCTAAGATTCGTCATTACCTTGCCGAAAGCGAGCGAGTGACCGCGATCGAACTCGGCAAGAAGCTCTTCGAGAAGGAAGCAGATCGATTTCGCCTGAACACCAAGAAGATAATCTCAAACGGCGATCTCGATAGGATCGCGCCGGATTACGGCGTCGCGCGCACCGATGACCTGTTCGCGGCAATCGGGTACGGCAAGATTCTTCCGCGCAACGTGATGTCCAAGCTCTTGCCGCCGGACCGGGTTGGCGAGCTGGAGCAAGAGAAGCGGCCCACGCTCAAGCAAGTGGTCAAGCGCGCTCTTGGCTTGCAGGACCGCATAATCGTCAAGGGCATCGATGACGTAATGGTGTACCGCGCCCGCTGCTGTAATCCGATTCGCGGCGAAGAGATCATTGGGTACATCACTCGAGGAAAAGGTGTTGCGGTGCACTCGAATCGATGTCCCAACATGCCGGGCTTGCAGGTAAACCCCGAGCGGCTGATCGAAGTTGAATGGATGAAATCGGATGCGCAGCATGCTTCGGCTTATCCCGTCACCGTGCGGCTGGTAACCGAGGACCGGCCCGGGATGGTCGCCGATGTCACACAAGCGATCGCAGGCGTCGGCACCAACATCCGCGACATTCGCGCGTCGTTGGATGAAGAAGGGCGCGGCCAATTAGTGCTGACTGCCGAGATATTCGACATGAAACACCTTGAAAAGATGACCGGAGCGCTCAAGTCAATTCGCGGGGTGATCGACGTCGAACGAACGAGCGGCGAGCCGGCGCAGGTGTGATTGTCTCGTGCGATTTCGGATTACTGATTGGAGACTCCGGTAGACAACCCCATCCTCATCTGAGATAATTCGAAGTTTCAATGAAGCACACAATTTCTGACTGTGGAGTCATGCAGGGATGAAAGACCGCGTTCAGACCGACAATGCGCCTAAAGCTATCGGGCCTTACTCGCAGGCGATTAAGTCTAATGGGTTCGTCTTCGCCTCAGGCCAGATTCCGCTTGACCCGGCGACGATGCAGATTGTCGAAGGTGGCATACGCGAGCAAACCGAGAGAGTGATGAATAATCTTGGGGCGGTGCTTCAAGCCGCCGGCAGCTCGTTAGAGCGCGTTGTTAAGACTACCGTGTATCTTGCTGACCTGACTGATTTCGGCGAGATGAACGAAGTCTACGGAGGGTTTTTTAAGGAAATTCCCCCGGCTCGCTCCACAGTTGAAGTTGCGCGATTGCCGCGTGATGTGCGAGTTGAGATCGATGTAATTGCGCTGGATGGTCTTTAGTCACTGGTCATTAGTCCCGCTAGTGGAAAAACAAATGACCAAGGACTAGGCAGCTTTGACGACCTTGCCGGCTTTAAGGCAGCGGGTGCAGACGCGAATTCGCAAGGCGCGCCCACTGATAAGGGCACGGACGGGTTGAAGATTGGGATTGAAGCGGCGGTTGGTGCGGTTATTCGCGTGGCTCACTCGGTGACCGAATTGAGGCCCCTTGCCGCAGACCTCACAGCGTTTAGACATTGTAGTATACCTCCGATGAGAATTTCGCTATGAAAGCAAAACGACAGTTTACCACGGGCAACTCATTGCCCGTCAAACCGTTTTCACTAAGGAGCACCATAGTGTTTCGTTTGATCAAAACAGTTTCTCTAGTCCTGTGCGCTTCAGCGCTACTTGTCGCGTGTAAGAGCGAGTCTGACAAATCGACCCTCGAAGTTGCAGCCAAGGTCGGGTCGCGTGAGATAACGCTCAAACAAGTTGACAGCACCATAAAGCAGCAACTCGACGCCAACGGCGGCAACGCAACCATGTCGCCGGCTGAGCTTGTAGCCGCGCGGCTCAGCGTACTCGATAACCTGATCCAGGAAGAAGCGATGTTTCAAAAGGCACAAAAGGAAAACCTGGTTCCTGATGACAGCAAGGTCAATCAAGAAGTGCAAAAGCGCAAGCAGGACGCTCAGATGACCGAGGAGCAATATCAAAACCAGATCAAGCAGGCAGGATTTACCGAGGAAGAAATTCGGGATCAAATTCGACGGCAGCTTGCAATCAACGAGCTTCGAGAGCGCCAAAAGGCGCGCGTGAACGCGCCCACCGATGGAGACATCGAGAAGCATTACGCCGATCATAAGTCCGAGTTTAAGGCGGAGCGCGGCGCTGATATTTCTGTAATAGCCATCTCACCAGCTAACAATGGTGGCGAAGCAGGGGCCGAGCAGAAGGTCAGAGCGATCTATTCTCAGCTCAGAAGTGGCTCGGATTTCGCAACCGTCGCTTCGCAGAAATCCGAAGAACAGTCTTCAGCAATGCGCGGGGGCCGCCTAGGTTTCGCATCTGAGGCAGGCATGAGGCAGTCTTTCGCGGGAATACCTGACATCGCTACGCGGATAATGCCGCTCACCGAAGGTCAATACACCGAGCCGGTAAAGGACAACACCGGCAACTGGTACATCTTCAAGCTCAATATCAAGCGCGAAGCGCCACAGAATCTCACGCTCAATGACGTGCGCGCGGACATCATAAACACGATTACGCAACAGCGCCAGCAAGTGCTGCTGAACGCGCTTGTTTTCGTGACGCTGGCTGAGACAACCACAAAGAACTATCTGGCTGAGCGGATCATTCAGAACCCGCA
>JADGNW010000055.1 GCA_017883315.1 Blastocatellia bacterium
CCGGTGTCGAGTGGAGCCCGGCGTCACCTTTCTCCAAATCGATCTGCTGACCGGTGCCGTGCACGACTCCTACCTTGAGGTCGATGACGCCGTCTTTGCCGAATCCGGGAACCCGAGCGCCGGTCTTTGCATCTAGCGCGATGAGGCGATAGCCCGTGGTCACGTAGAGAATGCGTTCTTCTTTCCCGTCAGTCCAGTAAGATAAACCACGACCTGACAACTGCCGCGGGGCGTTGACGGCGCGCTGACCTTCGAACTCGGCGTGAACCCAAACCTGCTCGCCGGTGTCGGCCTTGAGCGCAACGACGGACCTTCGAGTTCCGGCTGTCGCGTAGAGCATGCCGTTGACCATCAGCGGCGTGCCTTCGAGTTTGTACTCGGGCCGCGTGCCCAGGTTGTCGGTTTTGAAGCGCCATGCGACTTCGAGTTTGTTGAAATTGTCGGCGTTGATCTGATCCAGCGGTGAATACCTGGTGCCTGCCAGGTCTCCGGTGTAATGCGGCCACTCACCGTTCTTGGTGGAATGTACAGGTGTTCCGTTGCTCGCTGAAGTGACTGTGGCGGCGGTCTTGTTCGAACGACCCGATACTCTGGTTTTGGTTGCGGTCTGGGCGCCGGCTCCCAATGGGCTCCACGCAAGGCCGATGGCTAATACCAACATTGTGACGAATCGATAGACTAGTCGCGACATCGCTCACCTCCATTTTCGAGAAGCCAATATGAATATGCCTGATGCGATTTTCGTACTTCTATTCCGCAAGCCGCGTCGCTTGCGAAGCTCAATTCGTAACGACTTCAGACGCCCGCTTCTTTCGCTTCCGCCTTATCCTTCTTAGTATCCTTAATTCCACCCGCCGGGAACATCGCCTTGAACGCGGCCATGAACTGCTGCATCTCCGGTTCAGTCCCGACCGACACGCGCAGCCAGTTGTTCATCGGTGGAAATTTCCGACCTACGAGCACCTTGCGCTTCTTGAAGTCTTCGGCGACCTGAGTTACATCGCGGCCGACGTTAACCATGAAAAAATTGGTCTCAGACGGAATCACTTCGTAGCCCCAGCCGTGCAGGTCCTTAATCGTCCTCTCCCGCAGATCGATCGTCATCTGCTTGATCTTCTTTTCATACGCCGTGTCCTTCAGAGCTGCGACGCCGCCATACTTCACCACGGCATTCAGGCCTCCGCTGCCGAACGGGTGCAATCGCTCAAGCAGCTCTTTTGGCGCGAGCCCGTAGCCGAGGCGCATGCCGGCGAGTGCGGCAATCTTCGAGAACGTCCGAGTAACGATCACTTGCCGGCCTTCAAGAACATAGGGCACCGACGTGGCATAGTCCGGATTCGTGACGAAATGGTGGTAGGCTTCGTCGATGAGCACCGGAACATCTGACGGAATGTTGTCGAGCAGCATCTTGATCTCGTGTTTGGGAATGATGTTGCCCGTCGGGTTGTTCGGATTGCACAGGTAGACGAAGCTTACGTCGCGATAGTTCGTCTTGACCGCGCGGATGATTCCGGGAATGTCCATCCGGTAATCTTTCAACAGCGGAACTTTGATCACCTCCGCCTTGCTGTTGGTGACGTGTCGATACACCGAGTCATAGCTTGGATCGACGCCGACGACTCTCTTGTGATCGGGCAAGAAGGCTTCATCGACCATCTTCAGCACTTCACCCGAGCCCGCGCCCAGCAGCACGTTCTCCTTCTTCAAGCCGTGATGTTTGGCGATGGCCTCGACGATGCCGCCGTCAGGATACTGATAGCGGTTGGCATACTTGAAAGCATCCTTCATCGCCTTCACGACGTCATCTGAAGGTCCCCAGCAATTTTCATTGCTCGCAAGCTTAGCCATGCCGTCGTAATCTTCCTCGGGATGTTCCTCTCCAGGTTCGCCCTGCCGTCGCGTTTGCGCGAACAGGTCGAGCGACGGAGCAAAATGAGCCAATCCCAAAGCGGCTCCCATCGAGCCGATGAATGTTCGGCGTGTCGCTGAATTGTGATTCATATGCGCCTCCTTTGTTACAAGCCGGTCAGTAAGGGCGATCTGCCATGCGCGCTTCCAACGATGGCAAATGAGAAATGGAAAATGGCAAATCTCTTGCTCGCCGCCTGTCTCTACTTCGAGCCACCAGCCGGCCACACGGTTCCCTGATCCTGCTTGGTCACCGGCGCCAGGCCTTTGTACACGAACTTCTGCAAGCGCCTTCCTTCGTAGGTCTCGGTCGTGTAGATGTTGCCCTTCGAATCCGTCGCGATGCTGTGAACTCCGTAGAACTGACCGGGCTGCCGGCCGCCGTCGCCGAAGCTCGTCAACACCTCGAGCGTGTCGCGCTGGATGATGTACACCTTTTGATTGCGTCCGTCAGCGAGATAGATGAACTTCTGCAGCGGATCTTTCGAGAACGCAATGTCCCAAACCGATCCGTCTGCCAGCGATCGTCTGGCGACGAATTGTTCCTTCACAAACTTGCCTTCAGGCGTGAAGACTTGAATCCGGTCGTTCACACGATCGCACACATACAACAAGCCGTCATTGGAAAGCTCGGCGCAGTGAACTGGATTACGAAACTGCTGTGCCGGCGGCGCGTCGGGATCGTATCGGCCGAGGCTTTTGTCGTCAGGCTTGTTGCCGTAAGCACCCCAGTAGCGTTTAAACTTTCCGGTATCCGCATCGATCACCACAACGCGTTTGTTGAGGTAGCCGTCGGAGATGTACGCCTCGTTGGCTTTCGGATCGACAAAGATCTTGGCAGCTCTTCCGAAGTTCTCCGTGTCGTTGCTGCCGCCGTTCTTGCCTGAATGCCCGAACTGCGCGAGGAACTTTCCATCTTGAGTGAACTTCAAAAGCTGTGCGTCATTCGTACCGTTGCCGCCAATCCACACGTTCCCTTTGTAGTCGATTGTGATCCCGTGATTCGACTCGGGCCACTCGTAACCTTGCCCCGGGCCGCCCCAATGTCCGATCAAGTTTCCGGCTTGATCGAACTCGAGAACAGGCGGCGCCTTCGAGCAACACTCACCGGTCTTCTGGTCCAATGCTGCTTCGTTAGCAGAAACCGTGTCCGGCCGATGAACGATCCAGATGTGATCCTGAGCATCGGCCGCAACGCCGATCGTCATGCCGATATACCAGTGATTCGGCAGCGGCTTCGGCCAGAGTGGATCGACTTCGAACCTCGGGGCCATCACTGCGCTTCTGCCTTCAGCGGTCGGGGTCTTGTCTAACACGCTCTGCCCGATGAACAGCGCGACAAGAAGCACGAGAAAGATCGCGCCAATGTAGACGTTATGCCTTCGAGTCGTATCTCTCATCGATTCTCCTCCTACGAACCAAAGCCATTTCCCATTTTCCAATTGTCATTTGTCATCGCAGAACGCGGGTGCTGATCTCTCGCAATGACAAATGAAAAATGACAATTGGAAAATGGAAAATGAGATCTTCTTCGCCATTCGCCGTCTAGCGATTCGTGCTCGCGCCGAGTCCTTTATAAACAAACTTCTGAACCCTCTTTCCCTCATAAGTCTCGCCCGTGTAGACGTTGCCCTTCGAGTCCACTGCGATGCTGCCTACACCATAGAATTGTCCGGGCATGCGTCCGCCGTCTCCGAAGCTCGACACAACCTCGAGCGTGTCGCGCCGCAGCACGAAGATTTTCTTATCGTGACCATCGGCGACGTAGATGAACCGTTGCTGAGGATCTTGCGAGAACGCGATGTCCCATGCCGAACCATCGCCGAGTGTAGTCTTCGACACGAACGCTTCCTTCAGGAACTTGCCGTCCTTTTGAAACACCTGGACGCGATCGTTATGGCGGTCGCAGACGTAGACTAGACCGTCTTTTGAAATCGCCGCGCAGGTCACACTGCGAAACTGTTTCGCGGGCGGCGCGCCCGGATCGTAAGCGCCAGGGCTTGCGTCATCGGGCTTCTCACCGTAAGCGCCCCAATGCCGCTTGTAAGCTCCGGTGTCGGCATCGAACACAGCGACGCGATGATTGCCCAATCCGTCGGCAATGTAAATCTCATGCGTTGCGGGATCGACCCTCAAGCCAGCCGGCCGATTGAGTCCGGTCTTGCTGTCGCCAGGCTCGACCTTGCCCGCGTGTCCGATTTGTAGGAGAAACTGTCCCGTGGATGAGAACTTGATCACGTGAGCATCTTGAGCGCGCGGGGCCGCCGCTGCTCCCCGTGCTCCAGCGGCTGGCGCGGTCTGTCCGGCAGCAGCGATCCACACATTTCCTTTTTGATCGACGGCGATTCCTCCGGTGGACTGCGGCCAATCGAACCCCTGACCGGGCCCGCCCCAGTGACTGAGAAGATTCCCCGCCTGGTCGAACTCGAGAACTTGCGGAGCGGGTACGCAGCAGCCCGTCGGCGGATTGAGGATCGCGCCCTTTTCGTTACCGCCGAGCGAGTCGGCGCCTCGATGAACAATCCAGATGTGATCTTGAGCATCGACAGCGACGCCGGTGACCGAACCAAGCACCCAATGATTCGGAAGCGGCTTGGGCCAGAACGGATCTACTTGAAACCTCGGCGCCTGAGCGGCGGTCTGCCGCTGAGCGCTCGCAGTTGTTTCACTGCCGCCCGGACCACTCAAGAGCGCGACGAGAAGTGTAATAAGGAATGCACGAACAACAAGGGAAGCTTTTAGTTTTGTAATGCTCATCTGGTTATCCCTTTCGGGTGTGAGCTCGATAATGACGGCGAGGATCTCTCGCGCTCCACTGGTGGTTGATCCTCAAACTTGCGACCTGAAGCTCATAAGCGCCAGGCACAGGCGATTCGCTTCCATTTTCGTTTCTGAACCAATCGCCCCGAGAGTCTTGACCCATCCCGACTTGTCAGTCGCTGCGCTATCCTATTACTATGCGCTGGCGTAGGCAAGCTCTCGCGTCGTTTTTTGTTTCTCTGGTCCGGCGTCCGAGGGTTCTGTCCGATACAGTGCTCAGGTAGTTCAATATTCAAACTTGCAGTCCGCGGTGGCTTTAGGAGAGAAGGACCTGTGGTGAACGGCGACCGCAAATTCAGACCCTGCATCATCGCTGCATTAGTAGCCGCGCTGGTGTTCGCGTTACAGTCGGGCGCGGCTGCTCACGACATCCCAAACGACGTCACGGTTCAGGCGTTTCTCAAGCCTGAAGGACAAAGGCTTCATCTGCTGATTCGAGTGCCGCTGCGAGCGTGTCGCGATGTTGAGTTTCCGACGCGCGGTCCGGGATATCTTGATCTTGCTCGAGCCGACACATCACTGCGCGATGCGGCTACAACATGGATTTCGGACAACGTAGAACTTTACGAAGAAGCCGCACGCCTGCCGGATCCGCAGGTCATCAGCGCGCGTGTCTCGCTCGAGTCCGACAGATCTTTCGGATCGTATGAAGAGGCCCTGGCCCGGGTCACTGGACCTCGACTGTCGAACGATACTGAGCTGTATTGGAACCAGGGACTGTTGGATGTTTTGTTCGAATACCCGATTCAATCAGATCAATCCAACTTTTCTGTCCGTCCCGCATTCTCGCGGCTGGGGATTCGGGTGGTCACCGTTCTTCGATTCCTTCCGCCGAATGGGACGGTGCGCGCGTTTGAGCTTGAAGGCGATCCGGGCCTGGTCAGGCTCGATCCGCGATGGCATCAGGCCGCTCTGCGATTTGTCGACGCTGGGTTCTCTCATATCCTCGACGGGACTGACCATCTGCTGTTTTTGTTCTGTCTGGTAATCCCGTTCCGCCGCTTCCGCTCGCTCATCACAGTAGTGACTGCGTTCACGATCGCGCACTCGATGACGCTGATTGCATCGGCTTACAACCTTGGGCCGGATGCTTTGTGGTTTCCACCGCTCATCGAAACTCTGATCGCGGTTTCAATAGTCTACATGGCGCTCGAAAACATCGTTGGCAGCAACGTTCAGCGCCGGTGGATGATCGCTCTCGGGTTCGGACTCGTTCACGGATTTGGATTCTCGTTTGCTCTGCGGCAGAACCTACAGTTTGCGGGATCTCATCTATTAACGTCGCTGCTGTCATTCAATGTCGGAGTCGAGCTTGGGCAGCTCCTGGTGCTCGCGCTACTAGTGCCGTTGCTGGAAGTGCTATTCCGGTTTGTTGTTGCGGAGCGTATTGGAACGATCATCCTCTCGGCCCTGGTTGCACACACCGGCTGGCATTGGATGATCGAGCGCTGGGAGCGTTTGAGGCAGTTTGGATGGCCGGCGTTCAACGCCGCGCAGATCGCGACTGCGATGCGTTGGCTGATGGTGATTTTGATTCTTGCGGCGGTGGTGTGGCTAGCAAGCCTGCTCAGGCGTGGGACCACTAAGAGCAAGGATGCTGTCCGCGGGAATGTAGGGCGGATCAATGACGCAGCGACGTTGGACAGCGACTGCCTGGATCGTGCAAAAGCAAGTGCGGAATGATATGTTGTAGTCACATCAAGGTGGTGACATATGGAAGTCACAATTGCTGAAGACCGACTGAAGGAAGTTCTCAAAGCGGCCGTCGTTGAGGTCCTCGAAGAACGCGGCGACCTTGTGCGTGCGATCGTTGAGGCAGCGTTGGAAGACCTTGCTTTGGCCCGAGCAATAGAAGAAGGCGAAGGCTCAGAGGCTGTCGGCCGCGATCATGTCTTCAGTCTGCTTGAAAGGTGAAGCGTGAATGTTCACTTCAGAGCCAGCTTTGCCAAGGACCTAAAGAAGATCAGTAACAAA
>JADGNW010000357.1 GCA_017883315.1 Blastocatellia bacterium
AGAGGACATGAGTCTAAAGCGAGGTTTGTCCCTGGCTATTCTGCTGTTGTATTGCTCTGCAACGGCCGGCGCGTCCGTCCTGGGCGACGTTCGCGGCGTCGTGCGCGATCCGCAGCAGCGCCTGATCAAAGATGCGAAGATTACACTTCGCGCGCGAGGCTCTCAATTCACATTGACCGGACTGACGGATGATGACGGGGCGTTTTTCTTTCGAACTGTTCCAATAGGCGAGTATCTGGTTACGGTCGACGCTCCAGGTTTCAGAAAGGTCGAGCAACCGCTGACCGTCGTCTCGAGCAGCGCCCCGGTGCTGCAATTCCAGTTGGAAGTGGCTCCACTTTCCCAGAGCGTTGATATCGTGGCGAAGCCCGAGTTGATTGGCTCAGACTCGCCGACGCCGACCACCCTCGTCAGCCGCGCCGAGATTGAGAAGACGCCGGGTGCTTCTCGCAGCAACAGCCTGTCGATGATCACCAACTACACGCCAGGAGCTTATGTTACACACGACCAACTGCACATTCGCGGAGGTCATCAGGTGTCATGGCTTGTGGACGGCGTTCCGGTCGCAAACACCAACATCGCCAGCAACGTCGGTCCACAGTTTGATCCGAAGGACATCGACTATCTGGAGACGCAACGCGGCAGCTATTCCGCGGAATACGGTGACCGCACTTACGCGGTATTCAACATCGTTCCCCGCACTGGCTTCGAACGCAGCCGTGAGGCGGAACTGGTCCTCAGCTACGGCCGCTTCCATCAGACGAACGATCAAATAAACTTCGGCAGTCATACCGGCCGATTCGCTTACTACGCAAGCGTGAACGGGAACTTCAGCGAGTTTGGACTCGCAACGCCAACGGCGGAGGTTCTGCACGACGAGGCTCACGGCGTTGGAGGCTTTGCTTCGTTGATCTACAACGCTACGGTGCGGGACCAGCTTCGTCTGGTCGCCGCGCTGCGAGCCGATCGTTATCAAGTGCCCAATGACATGACCGCTCAAGCCGCCGGCATTCGGGATGCGGAACGCGAAGGCGACGCGTTTATCAATTTCTCCTGGGTGAGAACTCTTGGATTTGATCTGCTGCTCACCGTTTCGCCGTTCTATCACTCCAATCGGGCAGACTTCATAGGCGGCCGCAGCGATACTCCGGTCATTCCCAATGAGGAACGCAGCTCACAGTACGCCGGGGCGCAAATTGTCTTTAGCGCCCTGACGCGGCAGCACAACGTAAAGGCTGGTGTGTATGCTTTCTTCCAGCGCGACAATGCGTTCTTCGGTTTGGAGGCCACTGATGGAAGCGGGCTCAATTTGCAGCAGCGCGAAAAACCTACTGGGAACCTCGAGGCGTTGTTCCTCGAAGACCAATATAAGGCGGCATCCTGGCTGACGCTGACTGGAGGCATCAGGCTAACGCACTTTTCGGGCTCGCTTGATGAGAACGCCGCCAGCCCGCGAGCTGGCGCCGCAGTCCGTGTGCCGCGTTTGAACTGGACCCTGCATGGATTTTACGGCCGCTACTATCAAGCGCCGCCGCTATCGACCGTGTCCGGCCCGCTGGCCGAGCTTGCGATCGGCGAAGGCTTCGGGTTTCTCCCCTTGCACGGCGAACGAGACGAAGAATACCAGTTTGGCTTAACCGCGCCGATCAAGGGATGGGTGATCGACACCGATTATTTCCACACAGCCGCTAAGAATTTCTTTGACCATAACTCAATCGGCGAGTCGAACATCTTCCTGCCGCTCACCATCGAGAGCGTTCGCATACGAGGATGGGAGCTGACGTTGCGCTCGCCGAGGATATCGCATCGCGGACAAGTGTACGTCACGTACTCACATCAGCGCATCGAAGGGCACGGCGGCGTGACTGGAGGACTCACGGACTTCTCACCGCCCGGAGAGGGTTCGTTCTTTCTGGATCACGATCAGCGTCATACGTTGAATTTTGGAGGCGATGTCTCGCTACCCGGGCGGAGCTTCTTTGCAACAAGCGTTCACTACGGCTCGGGCTTCACCGATGGAGAGGGACCTGAACACTTGCCCGGTCACACTACCTTTGACTTCTCTGCCGGCAAGTCATTCGGCGAGAGGTGGAGCGTAGCGGTGCATGCATTGAATGTGGCGAACAATCGCTTCCTGCTGGACAACAGTGAGACCTTCGGCGGGGCACACTTTGCTGACCCGCGGCAGGTCTACGTGGAAGTGCGATACCGCTTTCACTATTGATTGGTTGGGCGCGTGCTGTGATGTCGGCCGTTTAAGCCGAGGTGCTGCGAGCGGCTCTGGGAGCCGGTTTCGGGGCTTCCCTGATCGACGGAACGTCGAATATGCGAAGGCCATCGGCCGGCGATCCGACTGCGGTTGTAATCGCGTTTACCATTTGATCCAGCGTGACCAGTCCCAAGCGCCGCGCGGTCTCTCGCGTTCCGGGGATTCGCTCGAACAACCAATACATCGGCGTCAGCGCGTAAGCCCAGCGGTGTCCCGGGCCAAGCACGTACCAGGGCCGAATTATAGTAGCGTTCATTCCGCTGTCACGGATCAGCTTCTCGCCTTCGGCGCGCACTGCCTGATAAGCCTTCATCACGGGAGCCGGCTGCGCGACGCTGACGTAGATGAAATGCTCTACGCCGGCCCCGGCAGCGGCACTAACCGAAGCGCGCACCGAGGCCAAATCGATTGATTGAAATTCTGCCGCTTTCGAGGGGGACGGATGCGGCACGCCTACGAGCTGCACGAAAGTATCCGAAGGTCGAACCTGATCAGCGAAGGTTGAACCGTCCAGCGCGTTGCCAATTACGGCTTCGCAGTCAGGCGGGAGCTTTTGCTCAGAGCCGCGGCGAACAAGCGCCCGGACCGCGTGGCCCCTTTCGAGCAGGCGAGGTATCAACACTCGCCCGATGTAGCCTGTTCCTCCGGTGATGAAAACGTTTCTGGAATTCATAGGTGGTTTGCTACGTAGTCGCGAATTCATTCGCCCCGCCTGGTCACGAATAAATTCGTTACTACGAAGATCGCTGCTTCTGACGATAGAGTGTGCGGTCCGCTACCGCAGTCATGGCGTCAACGTTCAACGATCCAGCGAGAAAGTCGTTGATTCGCAGCGCGTGCGAGCGCGGATCGTCGATCGCTTCGTTGTAGCTTACATAAATCGTCTCGATGTTCGGCTGAGCCGCAAGCCACGATTCAACTTGCGCGACGTGCTTATCAAACATCGCGGCCATCTTGTCGTCAGGCACCGAGTCGGCCGGTTCGCCGCGGCGAATGAGCATTTGCCGTTGAGAAGCCAGAATCTCCGGCATAGCGCGCCGCATGAAGATGACCTTGTAGTTGTAAGAAGAAGGCAGATGCTTGAGCAGCGCGGAGATCAGCTTCACGACTCGTCCTCGCGCCTCTTCAAGCCACGCCTTGTCGTGTTCGATTTGTTTCACACGCTCAAACTCGAAGTAGCCTTTTGGATTGTCTTCGTCGGCCGCGCGAATGTTATCAGTGAGCGGTTCCAGCCCGCCCGCCTCGAGCATCTTCATCATCATTGAAGTGCCCGAGCGCGGAAGCCCGGACACAATGGTTATCGTCTCGTTGTTCATTGAATCACGCTCAGGGTTCCGAGTTCAGGGTTCCGAGTTCAGGGTTTAGGGTTCAGGGTTTAGGGTTCAGAGTTCAGAGTCCAGAGCTCAGAGGCTTGGTGGACGTACTAACCCTGAACTCTGAACCAGGAACTCTGAACCAGGAACTCGGAACTGCGAAGCGATCACGGCTGGTAGCCGCCGTCCATCCATTGCTTGAAGAGATCAACCTTGTCCTTTGACCACGGCCCCCCTCCCTGTGGAGGCGGCATCCTTCCGTTGGACACCGAGTCGTAGATGTCATCGGCGTTGTCTTTGACGTCTTTGTAGGACCAAAGGTCGAACATGAATTCCATGTGATTGCGATCGGCTTCGGTCATGAGCGGCTTGATGTCGTTGTCGAAACTCACTTGCGGCATAATTTCTCCTTGAGTCGGCTAGTATCCAGCTAGAATCCACCTAGTATCCAACAAATTCTTCAGCACGAATGCCGGCTTCGTCAACACCGGCGTCGGCAAGCGCCGTTCGCATCGCATTCACCATCCCGGCCGGCCCCGCGACGTAGTATATCGGAGCTTTGAGATCCTCGACGAATCGCGCGAGCTTCTCGGCGTTGATGTATCCGGTTTCGCCCGTCCACGCCAGCTTTGACCCGGCGGCCGCAGTCATCGTGGGGATGAACGCGTAGTGTGGATTACTGTTCGCAAGGGCCGTGAGCTGATCCAGCAACGCTGCATCCTCCGGCCGCCGGTTCGAATAAAAGAGCTGAAGCCGATGGTTGTAGCCGGCAGCCGCGGCTTCAAGCGCGATGCTGCGAAACGGAGTAATGCCGATTCCGCCAGTCAGGAACACAGCGGGACGCGCCGCGTCTTCATGAAGAGTCATCTTTCCGTAGGGTCCTTTGAAGTCGATCTGGGAGCCACGCGGCATCGACTTGAGCACGCGCTTGAAAGCCGTGTCACGCATTCGTGTGGCGATCATCAAGTCCGCTTCGTGAGGCGCGCTCGCAATCGAAAAGGTCCTGCTGTCGCCTTCTTCATCGGTCTCCGGCGGATCGATCAGGCTAAACCGTAAGAACTGCCCGGCGGTGAACTGGAAGCCCTCGGGTTTCTCGAAGAAAAAGGCAACGGTACCCGTCGGCGACTTCTTCGCGGCGCAGTAGATTGACTCTGTGGCTTGCCATACTACCTCTCCTGGATTGCTGTGATTTGTTTGAGCCCGCTGCCCAGCCTCCTTTACTACGGCAGCTTATTACGCAAAGCGGCGTCAGGCTGGATTGCCGGCTGGACATGAACTAGAAGCAGAGGTTGATGATGAGTTGTCCTTTCGAGTGTCGTAATAGAGAATTGTCTTCGATGACGATTATCCACAAAACCAGGCTCGCACGAGCACTGGTTATCTTATCGGTTCTCTCAACAGCGCAGCCAGCTTGCCGCTCGCGTGCAACGGGGCCCGAGCAGCGCTACCCGATCAAAGGCAAAGTAGTCAGCGTCGAAAAACGCGACTCGACTGTCACTATTTCTCACGAAGCGATACCCGGCTACATGGACGCGATGACGATGCCGTTCAAGCTGAAGGACGAAAGTTTGTTGAACGACCTCGCCGAAGGCGACCGCGTGCAAGCGACGCTGGTAGTAACGGGACTGCAGTCCCGGCTGGAAGATGTCGTAGTGACTCGAGAGGCGGTCGATCAATCGGACATCAGCAAGGCTCAAACCAAGACTCAAAATTGGATCGAGCCCAAGCCGGGCGATGAAGTGCCGGACTTCACGCTGGTCAATCAGGATGGCAAGCGAATCAAGCTTAATCAGTATCGAGGCCGCGCCCTTGTGCTGACATTCATCTACACTCGCTGCCCGCTTCCCGATTACTGCCCGCTGATGACCGATAACTTTTCCGCGATCGAGAAGGCGCTCAAGGCCCTGCCGGAGAAGTACTCGAAGACGCACCTGCTCAGCATCAGCGTCGATCCGGAATACGACACGCCGAAGGTGCTTCGTGCTTACGCGACCAGTCACTCGGCGGACTTCGAGCATTGGGATTTCCTTACTGGGCCTAAGGATGATGTCAAGCGTGTCGCGACTTATTTTGGAATGCAGTACTGGCCGGACGGCGATCAGGTTGTTCACTCGTTGCGCACGGCGATCATCGGGGCTGACGGAAAAGTAGTAAAGCTCTATCGAGGAAACGAGTGGAAGCCTGAGGAGATTGTCACTGAGTTGCGCGAGCTCGGCCCGGCCGCTGATGCGTCAAAAGACCTCGGGCACGGAGTCGGCGTCGTAGAATCCTTCGATCAGGAGCGAGCTACAATACAAATCGATCACGAGGAGATCAAGGACCTGATGCCGGCGATGAACATGCCTTTTGCGGTCAAGGACAAGTCGCTTCTGGACTCGGTCAATCCCGGAGATAAGATTGACTTCTGGGTCGAGCCGACGCCTTCTGGTTTAGTGGTCGTTAGAATCCTCAAGCGATAGCCGCGCCAATTCAACGGTTCTCTCGCTAGAGGTTGCTCGCGAGCAGTCTTCAAGACACGTCTAATGATGACGATCAACTTGAAAAACCTTCTGAGCCTCGGCTAGCATATCCGTCAATCTTTTCCTCCTGCGTTCTTCGAGCAACAACCCGCAATTATGAGCGAACCACTAGTCACTACCGAACTCATTCGAAGCCACGGACTCACCGGCGACGAGTACGGTCGAATAGTCCAACTGCTCGGCCGCGAACCGAACTACACTGAGCTTGGCATCTTTTCGGTTATGTGGTCCGAGCACTGCTCGTACAAGTCATCGAGGGTCCATCTTCGCCGGCTTCCGACTACCGGCGACTGTGTGCTGCAAGGGCCAGGCGAAAACGCGGGCGTCGTTGATATCGGCGGCGGACTTGCCGCTGCGTTCAAGATCGAATCGCACAATCACCCTTCTTTCATCGAGCCTTATCAGGGCGCGGCGACTGGAATTGGCGGCATACTCCGAGACGTGTTCACGATGGGCGCGCGGCCTCTTGCTGCGATGAACTCATTGCACTTCGGTCCGCTGAGCGCGGGCGATGATGCTTCAGCGGAAGAGCGAGCGACTGTCGCTCGCAATCGCTCAATCATGGCCGGAGTCGTGAAGGGAATAGGCGATTACGGCAACGCGTTTGGAGTTCCGACCATCGGCGGGGAAGTGCGGTTTGCGGAGTGTTATTCGCGCAATCCGCTCGTCAACGCATTCACGCTCGGACTCATGCGGACGGAGCACATCTTATATGGCCGCGCGACGGGCGTCGGGAATCCTGTCATCTACGTCGGCGCGAAGACCGGCCGCGATGGAATACATGGCGCGACCATGGCCTCCGAAGAGTTCGGCGAGGAGGCCGGCTCTAAGCGCCCAACCGTTCAAGTCGGCGATCCTTTTCTGGAGAAGTTGTTGCTCGAAGCGTGTCTTGAAGCCATGCGCGCGGGGGCAATCGTCGGCATTCAAGACATGGGCGCGGCGGGCCTGACAAGCTCGTCCTGTGAGATGGGTTCACGTGCGGGCAACGGAGTCGAGATCGACATCGACCTTGTTCCACAGCGCGAAGCCGGGATGACGCCTTACGAAATCATGCTCTCGGAATCGCAAGAGCGAATGCTGATCGTCGCCGTGAAGGGTCGCGAGCGTGAGGTGGTGGACATCTTCAAGAAGTGGGAGCTTGATGCGGTTGTGATTGGCCGCGTGACCGGCGACGATCACCTGCGTGTGAAGAAGAATGGCGCGATAGTAGCGGACATTTCTAACAAGGCGTTGACCGACGCGGCCCCGGTTTATGACCGTGCGATCAAGAGACCGGAACGGGGTCCTCTGACCGAGGTCACGCAGGTGGAATCATCGCTTGAAGAGGTCGATGCGACGTTCATGCGCATCGTCGCGCAGCCGGCGATTGCGGCGAAGGAATGGGTCTATCGCCAATACGATCATATGGTGCGCACGAACACCGTAGTGCTGCCGGGTTCGGACGCGGCGGTGATACGAATCAAAGAGAAGCGCCGTTTGCTTGCGATGACGCTCGATTCGAACGCGCGCTACTGTCGCGTTGATCCGCGTGCGGGCGCGAGGCTGGTGGTCGCCGAAGCTTGCAGGAACCTTGTCGCTAGCGGCGCGCGTCCGCTCGCGCTGACGAATTGTTTGAACTTCGCCTCGCCGGAGCGGCCCGAGGTGATGTGGCAGTTCAGCGAAGTGATCGATGGAATGGCCGAGGCTTGCGAGGTGTTCGGCACGCCGGTAACCGGGGGCAACGTGAGCTTCTATAACGAGACGGAGGGCCGCGGCATCGATCCGACGCCAGTGATTGGAATGGTTGGGCTGGTCGAAGAGTCGCGCCACATCACGACCCAATGGTTCAAAGCGGAAGACCGCGCGATCGTGTTGCTTGGCTTCACGGCGGATGACCTGGGCGCAAGCTGCTACGCGTTGGAGATGCTTGGGGTGGCTGACGGGCGCGTGCCTCAACTGGATCTCGCTCTCGAGCGTCGAGTACAAGAAGCATGTTTGAAAATCATCCAAGCCGGGCTTGTGGAGTCCGCGCACGACTGCTCGGACGGAGGGCTTGCGGTTGCAATTGCCGAGAGTTGTTTCTCGAGTTATCGCCGCGATGTTATTGGCTGTGAAGTGGATCTCGAAGGTCAGCTCTCGGCGGCCGCATTGTTGTTCTCTGAGACGCCATCTCGCATAGTGCTTTCGGCTTTAGAGGGCAACATCAATCAAATCCTCCAGCTCGCACGCGAGCACGAGGTCGCCGCAAGCGTTATCGGACGAACGAGAGGCGAACGTTTGGTGATTAATGTAAACGGCGAACGCGCAATCGATCATCCGGTGGCTGAAGTCGAATCCGCATGGCGAATTGTGCTTCCGCGACTGCTTGAAATTCCATCGCTTGTAGCCGCCGAAGAAAAATGAGCTGAGCGACCTATAGGGGCTGCCCTCCGTCGCTCCCCTGTTGCCTATCCGAAGTTTCGGCGACCGAAGAGGGGCAGCCAGCCCCTACAGGAATGAGCAAGGTTCCAACAAAGCTGCAGATCTCCGCAGGCGGCGTGGCGTATCGCAAATCAGGCACTCAACTCGAGGTCGCGTTGATATCAGTCGGAGACGACGGGCGCTGGCAGTTGCCGAAGGGGCTTGTCAATGAGGGCGAATCAACCGAGGACGCCGCCGTTCGTGAAGTTCGCGAGGAAGCCGGGATCGATACCGAAGTCGTCGAACGACTCGACAAGGTCGAGTATTGGTACTTCTGGAAAGAGAATGACCAACGGGTGCGCTATCACAAATATGTTTATTTATATCTGCTTCGCTATAAGTCAGGCGACGTTCGCGATCACGACAACGAAGTGAACGAGGCGCGATGGGTCAGCATCGACGCCGCCATCAAGATGATGGCGTTTGACAGCGAGAAGAAAATAGTGGAGAAGGCAAGGGAACTGCTGGGTTAGATGTTGGGTTCCCAAATGTCGCGAAGGTCAAGGGTGAAACCAGGCAACTCGGGATCCGCAGAGATCTCGATTACATCTTTCAACTCTTCGACCGGCGCTCCCGGAC
>JADGNW010000358.1 GCA_017883315.1 Blastocatellia bacterium
GAGCAAGCTTTATCGTATGTCCTTCGCCCGTGCTGATCGCGCGGCCGCCGATGCGAAGCTCGACGCGAAAGTTCCTTCGGTGGTCGGGGCCCATCACTTCTACCACAACGTATTCGGGACCGGGTCCGCCTCCCGCCTGCAGTCTTTCCTGCAACGCCGACTTATAGTCCGCACCAATCATCGAAGCGGGATCGAGGCTCATCAGCTTCTGACGCAATTCGCGGCGCAAAAACCGTTCGGCCACCGTGATTCCGCCATCGACGTAGAGCACGCCGATCAACGCCTCATACGCATCGGCGAGCAGCGCGCGCTTCTGCCGGCCGCCGGTCTTCTCTTCGCCGCGATTCAGGAGAATATAGCTGCCGAGGTCTAGATCTTCCGCCAGTTCGACGAGCCTGGACTCGCTCACGAGATAGGCTTTCATCTTCGAGAGCTTTCCTTCGTCCAGCTCCGGGAAACGCTCGAGGAGCCATGCGCTAACAACGAAGCCGAGCACCGAATCGCCGAGGAATTCCATCGCTTCATTATGCGGGCAGTTTTCTGCGACGCGCTCGTTTGCGAACGAGCGATGAGTGAGCGCGCGATCGAGCAAGGCACGCGACCGGAATGAATAGCCAAGCTTTTGCTCGAGCTCAGAAAGTAATTTCTCGCGTTCGAGTTGAATCATACGGTTGGCGCAGACGCGAAGCGCATTCACAATATATCATACGGCGGCTGATGCCGTTACCCTAAACGTTGCTCGCTTACCATGCAAAAGAGCCAGCCTATCGGCTGGCTCTTTTGGTTATGCAATTGATCTCTGCTGCCACGATCAAGGCTTTGTAGCAGCCGAAGCCGTGTTGCTCGTTGAGCTGGAAGGATTCGCCCGATTCTGGTCGATCAGTTTTTCCATCCCGTCAATAGAGTTGTTATGTCGGAACTTATAGAGTTCCGTGAAAGCTTGCAGGATTTTCGGGCGAATATCCCACTCTTTCTTATCAGCAGTCAGCCCCAGAAAACGCGCCCAACAGGTGATGACCGCATCGGCCTGACTGTTGACCTCTGCGAGCGCAGCTTTCGACTCGTCAAGCGCTGCTTTTACGTCCGGCTTTGGCTCAGCGGCGTTACGATCAGCATCCGGTATCGCGTCGACTTTCTTTTGAGCTGTGTCATACTTTGCGGCAGCGGCAGCATACTTGTCATTGTGAATGCGGCCACAATGAAAGGAGTACGCCGGATTCGTCGCCTCGAGCACTCCGGCCTTCTCATATTCCGCAAGCGCCTTGTCGACGTTCTTGTCATGATCGTAAATCACAGCATGCGTCTGATGCATATAAGCGAGCGTCACGTTCTTGTTAAACACCTTGGGATCGGCGGCTGTCGGTATCTTGCCTGCTTCGATCAAGCGAATCGCGCGCTCGGCGAAATCGGCGGCTTCAGCGGCGTGCGCGTAGTTGGGCGGGGTTGCAAACAATTCGTTCGAGCGTATTTGTACTACCAGCGCAGAAAGGTAATCTAGATTGTCCGGATCTGCGGCCAGCACTTCTTTCCCGATTCGAATGACCTCAGGTACATTCTTCGCGTCGGCCGCCAGCTTGAAAAAGTATCCGCGCATCTGCGGAATCCACTTATCCTTCAGATAGCCTGCGTACTTCCCGGTTGGGTATTTGTCCAAATAAGCTTTCGCCAACTCCATCGCCTTCGGATAGTCCTTGAGACCGTTGGCGTCAAACCATGCCTTGTACGCCGCGACTTCTTCAGGTGTGGGATCCTGTGCGACTGACTCGGGCGCCACCGTTCTTGCCAAGGTGAGGGGCATAAACAGCGCCAGCGAAAACGTGAGCGCTGCCATCACTGTTAGTAATCTTTTCATCGGCCGATACTCCTCCTGCACTGTCTTAATCTCAAGCATTGTTGAAAAGGATTTTTCCGCCAATACCGTCGTGTTGTTCTGAATTTCGTGCAACTCTGGGATGCGTGTGAAGCAGTCGGAGTTGCTGACCACCACTCACGGGAAAAGCGCAGCCAGCATACTCGCACGCACCAATATTTGTTGTCAAGCAATCCCGAAACCAACGGCTGATCATAAACCACCAAATGTCCAGTACGATCCATCGCGAGCGATAGGATTCGTCTCGCTCGCCTGCTCCTCAACGCGACCGGAAGCCCTTCATCGCTTGCGGACTTTCTCTACACGTGTCGCAATTGGCACCTGTAGAAAACCGCGCGCGCCTCAAGACCCGCCGGCTAAGTAGCATAGGCACGGAAGTTTGTTACTCAAGGGCTTTCCCTACTCACGGAATGCACCTTGCTCTTATCTTGCGTGCAGCACCCCGCCGCGTAAGCTTTCATTTGGGAAGCGCTCGCGTACGCAGTTATCGGAGTTGATGAAATGGCAACCAAGAACAAAGACGCATCAATATTAATAATCGATGACGAGGAGCCGATTCGCCGGCTTCTGGTGACGTATCTCTCGGACAGTTACAGATGTGTCGCAGCGGCTAGCGCTAACGAAGCAACGACGCTGCTATCGGGCAGCTCTTTCAATCTGGTATTAAGCGACATAAACATGCCGGGCACCTCTGGAACTGAGCTGTGTCAGTACATCAATAAAGCCTATCCCGATACGGTTGTGATAATGGTGTCCGGGATGACCGACATCAACTACGCAATCGAAGCTATGCGTCAAGGCGCATTCGACTACATCACGAAGCCTTTCGACCTGGGGCAGGTCCAGATATCCATCGATCGCGCCCTCCGTTATCAAGTGCTGGTCGCCGCGAAACGTTATTACGAGCAGTCGCTCGAAGAGACCGTCAGGCTGAGGACCGCCGAACTGCGCTCGATGAACGAGGATTTGAACAGGATGCTGGAAGCCTTATATCAAAACTATCGCGCGACTCTGCGCGCGCTTGCGGGTGCACTCGAGGCACGCGACGTTGAGACCTCCGGTCATTCGGACCGCGTGGTCGCTTATTCACTCAGGCTCGGCCGCGAGCGTGGGCTTTCACACAAGGAATTGATTGCGCTCGAACAGGGCGCGCTGCTTCACGACATCGGCAAGATAGGCGTGCGCGATTCGATACTTCTCAAGTGCGGAACGCTGACCGGACCCGAGCGGGAAGAGATGCGCGAGCACATCACCTTCGGGCTGCGCATCATTAACGGCATAGACTTTTTGAGCGGCGCCGCGCCGGTAGTTGGCGAGCATCATGAAAAATACGATGGCAGCGGTTACCCCTTGGGATTGTGCGGTGACGGGATTCACATCAACGCGCGCATCTTCGCGGTGGCCGACGCATTCGACGCGATAACAAGTGACAGACCTTACAGGTCCTCGTCTTCCTATACGGAAGCGCGGAGAGAGATAATTTCAGGTTCGGGTATCCACTTCGACCCCGACGTCGTCGACGCGTTTCTAGCTGTGCCCGAAAGCGAGTGGAGCGATATACGAAAGATCGCGGAGTCCGAGGACTACATTGAACACATAATCGACAGACACGAAATTCGTTCGTTCGTGATTTCGCTCAAGCGCCATTCCGGTTTCACCGGTCCGCTCAATCTGAGCCCGCAGCTCGCATGATTGACCGAAAGTTTCTAACTCTAGGTGAGCGTCAACAAATCTTTCAGCTAGGCTCAACTGAGCTTTCTCCTTCATAGCATTGTCGGTATAATTACTATCTTTGCCGGGCTCTTCGGGTGAACATCGTGCATTCAAGAATAAACCGAGACTCTTTGTCTAGGTAAGGAGCATTCCATGAAGAAACGAACGTTCCGGCGCATGCGTGCGCGAGTGCCATCAATTGCGATCGCTCTGCTACTAAGTCTGCCCGTCAGCGGCGCTTTCAGTCCGATCAATTCGCAAGCATTAACCTCCGTCGATCGTGATCGCGGCCACGTGATGCTGAAAACACTGAAGAGCGAAATCAAAAAGAACTACTACGATCCAACCTTTCACGGCATTGACCTTGATGCGCGTTTCAAAACAGCCGATGAAAAACTCGACCGCGCAACTTCATTAGGTCAGATCTTTGGTATCGTTGCGCAAGTATTACTTGACTTCGAAGACTCGCATCTCTTCTTCATTCCGCCCGAGCGTGCCGCTACTTACGACTATGGCTGGCAGATGCAAATGATTAGCGATAAATGTTACGTATCGGCGGTAAAGCCGGGGAGCGACGCCGAGGCCAAGGGTCTGAAACCGGGCGATCTCGTCAAGGCGGTGGACGCGTTTGCACCTGCGCGGGAGAATCTGTGGAAACTCAAATACCTCTACTATGCGCTGAGACCACAACCGGGTATGCGTCTGATCGTGCAGAGTCCTGAGGGCCCAGAGCGTCAGATAGACGTAATGTCGAAGATAAAGCAAGGGAAGATACGTATAGATCTCACCGGCGCGTACGGTGATAACGATAGGTGGGACCTCACCAGAAAAGAGGAGAATGAAGACCGTCTGAGACGCCATCGTTATTACGAGCTGGGCGACGAACTGATGATCTGGAAAATGCCGCAGTTCGATCTCGACGCTCGTGGCGTGGATGACATGATGGGCAAGGCGAACAAACGCAAGGCTCTCATTTTGGATTTGCGTGGCAATCCAGGCGGCGCCGAGGAAACGCTGAAAAACCTTCTCGGTCGCTTTGTCGATGGCGACGTGAAGATCGGTGACGCGAAACGCCGTAACGAAACGAAAGCGATCGTTGCGAAAGCGCGCGGCAATATCTTCAAAGGCAAGCTGATAGTGCTCATAGACAGTGAATCCGGCTCGTCTGCTGAAATCTTCGCGCGAGTGGTTCAGTTGGAGAAACTGGGCCAAGTCATAGGCGATCGATCGGCGGGAGCAGTAATGAGGGCGATACACTACCCCTTTCATTCCGGGGCTGACACAGTGGTTATCTACGGCGCGAGCATAACTGATGCAGATCTAATCATGACTGATGGCAAGAGCCTCGAGCGCAACGGCGTCACGCCTGATGTGCTCTCGCTTCCGACCGCAGCGGACATCGCGGCCAGGCGCGATCCGGTGCTCGCTCGCGCAGCCGCGCTTGTGGGAGTGAAGCTGGATCCAGAGAAGGCCGGTTCAATGTTTCCCATCGAGTGGTTGAAGCAGTAGAGATCAATAAAAAACAAGTGGGCGCAGAAGCAAACCTTCTGCGCCCGCACTTCTATCTACTCACTGCGGAATTGCAACTCGCTGGCCCGGGTTCACAAACGAAAGCCCGCTGTCGCGAATCTGCTTGTTCAAGTTCGGTATTGCCTCATCGATCAGTTTGTTCAACTGCTCCACCATACCTTTCAATTCGGTTGAGAGCTCACCGAGTCTGCCCATTTGATCAGGTGTCGGCGCGGCAGTGTAGCTATCAAGCCCATTAGAGAGCTGGCCGATTCTCCCGAGCACTGGGCGCGGCGCATCAGGCAGCGGAGGCCCCGCGCTTCCCGATTGATCGAATATCGGCACAAGCTTCTTTTGAATGTCGTCCACTTGATCCGATACCGACTTCACCGCGTCATTGACTTCACGCGGCACGTTCGGTGTTCGTCTCAACGACTCTTGAAGCGAGGTCATCTGGGTCTTCAGGTTCTGCACTGCGCGCTGGGCGGCGCCGGCCGATTTTTGAAGCTCGTACGCTTTCATTAGAGCATCGCTCCACTTCGCGCGATCGGCGTCTGAGATTTGTATGCGCGGGTCTTCTTGCACGCGAACCGTCGTCGTTACCTCCTTACCAGCAACCGAGACTTTGACGCTGTATTCACCCGGAGGAACGCGAGGTCCGCGCCCGCCACCAAACGGGCCTCCGCCGCCGCCAAACTGCGGGGCTGCCGGTTGCCCCTGGCCGGCTGCTCCAAGGGCTCCGGGTTCTGCTGCTGTGGGCTGCGTCTGTTGTGGTTGCGCTTGCTGGCCGGCGCCGCGACCGCCTCCAGCGCCGCCGCCACGACCGCCTCCACCACCGAAGCCCGGACCAGTCTGGTTCGGCCCGGCTAGCCTGAGATCCCACACCGCTCGATTAACACCGGCTTCTTTTGGACCCGTCAGCTCGCGCACGACCTTGCCGCCCTTGTCGGTGATCGTTATTCGAACGTTGCCTTCAGGCTTGACCCGCAGGTAGTAATCGATCATCGCACCGTAAGGCGGATTCGTAGCTTCAAACCATTTGTGACCCGTATTACCTTTATAATTGTAGAGCCGAAACTCGATCGCGGTTGGACCTTCGAACACCGCAACGTCGGACGACATGACTGCGTCGGACATTTTCTCCAGAGCGCTGATGTTGTCCAGGACCCAAATCGAGCGCCCGTGAGTTCCAAGCACCAGATCGTTGTCACGAGGATGAATCTGAATATCGTCAACCCGAACCAACGGCAAGTTGCCTTTCAAGCGCGACCAGTGCCCGCCGCGATCGAGCGATGCAAATGCGCCGAACTCAGTGCCTAAGAAAAGCAGATTCTGATTGCGCGGATGCTCGCGTATCACGCGGCAGGTGACTCCAGCCGGCAGATCGCTCTTCAACGATTTCCAGGACTCACCATAGTCGGACGACACGAAGACGTATGTGTTGTAATCGTCACCACGGTGCCCGTCGAATGTCGCATATACCATGCCTTCGGCAAACCGTGACGGAACAACCCGGCTCACATAAGTGTTCCTTGGAACGCCGGGCACTCTGTCGGTGATGTTCTTCCATGTCTTGCCGCCGTCACGGGACACTTGGAGATTGCCGTCGTCGGTGCCGGCGTACAGCAACCCCTCCTTGATCGGCGACTCAGCGATCGTGACTACCTGGCCGAAAGTCTGCACTCCGTCGTGGCGCGAAAGCATGTTCTTATCGGGAACCACGCCCATGATCGGCAGTTTCTCGCGATCCTGATTCTTGGACAGGTCCTCGCTTCGAGCCCACGAGTCGCCGCGATCAGTCGACTTGAAAACGCGGTTTCCACCGTAGTAGATCGTGTGGTTGTTGAAAGGCGAAATCAGGATCGGTGAATTCCAGTCGAAGCGATAAGACTTCTCGCCCGCGGCGGGCTCGGGCCTGATGTTGCGCCTCTCGCCCACCTTCATCTCAAGCCGCGCGACATTGCCGTCCTGCGACTCGACGTAGATCGTCTCGGGATCTGTTGGATCGACGACGGAATAGAAACCGTCTCCACCGCCGGTGCGGAACCAGTCGTCGTTAGTAATACCTTCGGTGTTTAGCGTACCGCTGGGACCCGCCCAGCTTCCGTTGTCCTGGAGCCCGCCGTAAACCATGTACGGCTTTCTGTTGTCGAGCGAGATCTCATAGAACTGCCCGAGCGGGATTGTGTTGATGTAATCCCACGAGCGTCCTCGATCATACGATTGATGAATTCCGCCATCAGACCCGGCAAGCATGTGATTCGAGTTCGCCGGGTCGATCCACAATCCGTGATAGTCGCCGTGGATTCGGGTGACAACGTTTTGCACCCACGTCTTGCCGCCGTCTTCCGAAGTGAACATGTTGGCCGCGCACTGCCAGATGCGTTGATCGTTGTTCGGATCGATTCGCACCTGGCTGTAGTACATCGCCCGCGAATCCAGATCGCTCATCTTCTTCCAGGTCTCGCCGCGGTCCTCGGAACGGAACACGCCTCCCTTGGCGTTTTCAATGATCGCGTAAACGATATTCGGATTCGCGCGGTAAATGTCGAGCCCTATGCGGCCGATGTTACCTCCTTCGGGGAGGTCTTTTGTCAGCTTCTTCCATGAAGCGCCTCCGTCAATCGTCTTGTAGATGGCGCTGCCGGGGCCGCCGCCGTTAAAGCCCCAAGGCGTGCGACGCCGCTGATATGCCGCGGCGTAGAGAGTGCCGGGACTCTGCGGATCGATTGCGATATCGATTACACCAGTGTCTTCGTTGACGAACAGCGATTGCGACCACGTCTTGCCGCCATCAGTTGTCTTGTAGACGCCACGCTCGCGATTCGGTCCCCACAAGTGGCCGACCACTGCGACGTAAACGATGTTTGGATCACGCGAATCGATCACGACCCGGCCTATATGTTTGGAATCCTTCAGGCCCATGTTCTGCCAGGTCTTGCCTCCATCGAGCGAACGATAAACACCATCGCCCCACGACGAGCTCTGGCGGTTGTTTGGCTCGCCGGTGCCGACCCAGACGATGTTCGGATCGGAAGGCGCTATGCAGATGTCGCCAATCGAGGTCGATCCCTGCTCGTCGAAGATCGGTTCGAATGTCGTACCGGCATTTGTAGTTTTCCACACACCGCCGGTGGCAGCTCCTACGTAAAAAGTCGATGCGTTGCCCTCGACAACGGCGAAATCGTCGATGCGTCCGCCCATGATTGCGGGACCGATTGAACGCCATTGCAGGTTCTTGAGCGCGACTTCTTCAGGCCTCAGCTTGCCGTTCTGTCCGAACACGATTCCGGCCGAGGCGAGAACGACAGCCGACATGAAAACCAACGAGCGTAGGCAAGTGAGCTTGCCCGAATTGTTCAGGCGGATCTTGATAATGTTCATAGCAACCTCTTGGTGCTCCACTGGTGAAAAAGAAGGGAAGAAAATTGATGCTGCCAGCGTCGCGAAATTATCACTGTGGTATTCACCAGTCAAGAGAGTCACAGACACGTTCGTCATCACGCACGGGTGGACCCGTCTCCGCGCGTCATTGATTTCTACTTCTAGCTTGTTAGTTGGATTTCGGGGATTCCGGACCGAGTTCTTACTAGCAGGGTTTCTTTGCGACCAGGAGACCGAAAGCCATAGCTCCCTGAGCATAGGCCTGTTTCATCAATGGAAACGACTCCACAAAGCGGCGAGTAGCGGCCCCGGTGAACCGAACGAAGAATTTCACTATGGGGCGCTCGCCGATGCGAGTGCAATGTGCCCACGTGGGCTCGACGTGGCGGGTGATGTCTTCGGCCGCCGTTACCGTCAACCCCGCGTCACGCATCCACGTCTGGTAATCGCTAAGACTGCCCAGGCTTGCACTAAGCATGGCCTCTGCAATGGTCGCTACCAACTTCTCTTCGCCTTCGGGCATTGGTCCATCACGGCGGAGCCATGCGCAAACCGCCAGCACGCCTCCGGGTTTCAATGCAGCGGCACAGCGTTCGAAAAATCTTTTCTTGTTCTCGA
>JADGNW010000359.1 GCA_017883315.1 Blastocatellia bacterium
CACGCCGGGATTGAAGCGATGATCGTCAAACGAACTCACCAAGTGGAGTGTTTGAAAGCGCGGCGCCTCGACCGCTTCCTGGACGTTCATCCCAAACTCGACGATGTTCAACAGCACTTGAATCAGCGATTGATCCTGATTATCACCGCCGGGCGTCGAGAGCACCATGAAAGGCTTGCCGTCTTTCAGCACAAGCGTTGGAGTGAGCGTGATCCTCGGCCGCTTGCCCGGTTGAAGAACATTCGGGTGGCCTTCTTCCAACAGGAACGACTGCATGCGCTGCCCGAGCAACACGCCAGTGTCACCAGCTACAACAGCGGGCAGCCACGCGCCCGATGGAGTCGCGCTGAACAGGTTACCGTCCTTATCGATGACGTTGACGCAAGTGGTGTCGTTCGCGCGCTCGGCTTCCGGCACCCTTGATTGACCGAGAGCCGGATGCGTTCCGTTGGTAATCAGCGGCTTCTTATTGATCGGATCACCCGGACGTTGATCGAGCGAGGCGTGACGTTCGTCGATCAACGCTCTGCGCATCGCGGCGTAGTCTTTCGATAGAAGCTCGCTTGCGGGCACGCTCACGAAATCCGGATCGCCGTAGTAGCGGTCGCGATCGGCGAATGCGAGTTTCATCGCTTCAGTCAGCGTGTGAATGTAGTCCGCCGAGTTGTGCTTCATCGCGCGAAGGTCGTAGCCCTCAAGCAAATTCAGCATCTCGAGCATCGCGGGTCCCGCCGCGAAGAAGCCGGTCTTGTAGACTTCATATCCTCGATACGAAGTCTTCGCCGGCGCTTCAACTTTCGCGTGAAACGCTGCGAAGTCTCCGGCTCGAAGCAGCCCGCCGTTCGCTTCAGAGAAATCTGAAATCCGTTTTGCGGTAGCACCGTTGTAGAAGTAATCTCGCGCGGCGACCAATGCGAAATGCCGTCCGCGTGGAACAGCTTCTCGTTCGGCCGCGACGATCTCGCGGAGCGTGCGCGCGAGATCAGGCTGCGAAAATATCTCGCCCGGTTTGGGCACGCGCCCGCCGGGTAGAAACAACTTTGCGCTCTCCGGCCACTGCTCGAATATCTTGCGAGTCTTTTCGATGTAGCTCACGCGCATCTCATCGATGGGAAATCCGTCCGCCAACTCGATGGCCGGCTGCATGACTTCTCCGAGTGACTTTGTGCCGAAGCGGTCGAGCGCCGTCACCACCGCATCGAGCACTCCGGGAACAGTCGCAGGAAGAATGCCCGATGACGGAATCAATCCTGGCTTGGATCCGCCTTCTGAAATCGAAACATATTCCGGCGTGCCCGTGTACACCGGCCCCTTTTCTCGCACGCCTCTTTTTGCTCTCTCGAGAAAAAACTCTCGCGTGGCCAGACGAGGCGCAATCCCCTGTCCGTTGATTACCGATACGCCGGCGCCTGTTGGCTTGATGAGGATCGGGACTTCGCCGCCAAACGAGAAGTGCGAGAATTCGATGACCGACGCTGCAAGTATCACCGCGCAACCGGCGTCGACCGCGTTGCCGCCTTGCTGAAGCAGGCGCATTCCGGCTTCGGCGGACAACGGACAGCCTGCTGCGACCGCTCCTCGCTTGCCGCGAACGACGGGGCGAAATGTGTCAGCGTGCGGCTGGGCAACAGACAACGCAAACACTGAAGCGGCGGCGGCCACGCTAATCATGCAAGTCATTGGTCTCATTTGGTCCCTCCGGAGTCGTCCTCTTATTACGAAGCTATTGCGAAGTTTCCGGCTTTGATTACAGGTTGTCAACGCGCGAGGGAGAGCGCGATGAAGGAGAGCTGAAGCTCGGCGGAGAAGGACAGAATGCTTGCGATTCTAGCCGGAGATACGCCGGCGGATTAAGCCGCGAGGATAAGTTGAATGAAAGACGAGTTGCGAGATTTGGCCGGCCCGTAGTCATCCTACGGGAAACAAATCGTCCAGGATTTTGCGAGCGATTCGCTCACGATCATACTTACGGCGGACCTTTCGCCGGCGATCAGTCCCTTCGTTGTCGATCCAGGTTACTCCGGCGATAACGATCAACGTATCCGCCGTGTAACGAATAGAACGCCTTCTCTCCTGTTCGCGGCGGTCCTTCTTAGTGCGTCTCTCGACGCCGTTCCATGAAGACATCATCGCCTCGTTGCGGGTCTGGTTTCTCGCAGGCCCGCTACTGTTCATTCAGCGGCGAGTCGCTGCCTGTAATACTAAAAGACCGATTAGCATCCTCTTTTCAGCAATCGGTCAAATTAACTGAGCCCGATTCCAAACCAGATGTCCGACAAGCTTCAGTTTGCCGGCGCTTATGCGAAGAACCGGCGCTGACAGCGACAAACTGAAGGTTGCCGGACACCGTGAGTCACGCGCGAGGCGCCTGCTCGGCAACCGTCATCCGTCTGAAAAACAAAGCTCCGGTTGAGGGGTTTTCGTACTGACCCTGCGAGGTTTGAGTTGCCTCTATCGAGTCTCCTTCATTGCCGTTGAAAACCCTCTCTCTCACAGCAGCGGCTTCGCTCGAGATTTGTTCGATCTTCTCGATCACGCGATCACGTTCGGCTTGCAAAGCCTCGAGCTTGAGCAGCAAGCGATTGATTTCGGTTTGGCGTTCTCCGATCTCCTTGTTGAGCAGAAACTCTTCCTCTTCAAAGGCGGCCGCACGCCGGTACAGTCCGGCGGCTTCATCTTCGAGCGCCTCTGCCATCTGCTCGAGCATCCTGGTCTTCACTCGATGAGATGAGCTTGGGGGTGTCAGTAAAGTGGCTTCTGAAAAAACTGTCATTGTACTCTCCTTATACTGCTGCTGTTCGCGCTGGAAAACTCACGACTCTCAACGGAGGCGCGTTTCGCCGGCGAGCGATCTTGTCTTGATACATGCGCTGATCGGCGACCTCCATCAGTTCGTCGATGGCGGTGCCGTCCTGACCGTAGGTCGCATGTCCGATCGATATGCCGACTCGCGCTATGCGGCCCGGCCTTACCTCATAAGCGAAGCTGTCGACGGCCGCTTGAAGTCTCGACTTCATCTCCTGCACAAGATCAGGAGTGACACGATGCAGCACCGCCACGAATTCGTCGCCCGCATATCGGATCAGCGTGTCTCCCGAGCGAACCTGTCCGCGTGATACGTGCGCGATGCGCCGCAATATCTCGTCGCCGACGTGATGTCCATAGGTGTCGTTTATTTTCTTGAAGCCGTCCAGGTCCATCATCATCAACACCAGCGGGTAACCGTGCCTTTCAGACCTGCTTCTTTCCTGGTCGAAAAAGCTGTACATGTATCGCGAGTTTGGGAGTCCGGTTAGATTATCCGTAAGAGCCGATTCCTGAGTTCGCTCGAAAGCGAGCGCGTTGTGAATCGCGGTGGCGGTGTGGCGCGAAATGGTCTCGAGCAGCCTGACCTCATCGGCAGAATAGCCGCGATCTTCTTCGCAGTAGAGCGCGAGTGTCCCGACGAGATTATCGTCGTGCTCGAGCGGGAATATCGCAGTCGAGCGATACGCCGCTGCAGCCATGCCCAGCGGCCGCTGAAGGTCGGCCAACGGGCTCCCGCCGATCAGCACCTGGCGATGCTCGGCTACCCAGCCCGCGCCGCCCTCGCCGACCGCGATCTCCAGGCCCTTTAATGCCTCCGCGTTCTTTCCCGTTACACAGGCCGCTTGCATCCGATTTCCATCGGCCAGATAGATGACAAGTGTCGTGAAGTTGGCGATGTTCTCGAGTTTTGCTGCGACGATCGGCAAGATCTCGGACAGCTTAAGGGTTGATCCGAGCGTCTGTGAGATCTCATACAGGGAGAGCGCCTCTCGCTGCGCGGACGCAATGTCGCGCAGCGCCTTCTCGGTCGGTGTCCTGGCGCCCAATCCGAAGGTTTGTTGGGGCAGTCCGTCCCCGGCCACGGGTTCGACGCCGGGCAGCGAGACCGGACGAGCGCTAACGGCGGGAATCTGCTCGTCTAGCGAATCGATGTTCTCGAGAAATACTTCCAGTATCGCGGGGTCGAAGGTGCGCCCCGCTTCGCTGCGCATCAACTCGAGAGCTTCTTCGCGCGAATAGCGGGGGCGATGGGGGCGATTGGTTGTGAGCGCTTCGTAGCAATCCACAACCGTCAGTATCCGGGCGCCGAACGGGATCTCCTCGCCCTTCAAGCCGCTTGGGTATCCTTTGCCATCCCATTTCTCGTGATGGTGTTTGACTATCGGAACTACTTCGTAAGGGAACTCGACGTTGCTCAGAATATCGGCGCCGACCACCGGGTGAATCATTACTTTGGCATATTCGGCTGCGCTGAGCTTGCCGGGCTTGCTCAGGATGTATTCAGGAACGGCCAGCTTCCCTATGTCGTGGAGCAACGCCGCCGCTTTCAATCCTTCCATCTGATCTTCGGGATAGCCCACGGCGCGCCCGAGTCCGTCGGCCATTTTGCGTACTCGCTGGATGTGTCCTCGCGAAAGATCGTCTTTAGCATCGATCGCCATCGTTAGCGATTCAACCGTAGCCAGGTGAAGTTTGGTTAGCCCTTCGATATGCTTGTACGAAGTTTCCACTCGCCCCAGAAAACTTCTGTATGCAACGTAGGTCAAGAACAGAATAGGAAGCGACATTACAAATGAATAGAACCCAAAGACTGTTATTGCCTTGCAGATCACACCGGCGGCTGCCGCGCCTATGAAGAAAGCAGGCGAAGTCCACAAGTAGTGTTCGATCCATGTCCTGGCCACACTGCGGCCGCGGAAAAATGCTACCGCCATCGCGGTGATGCCGCTGTTGACAAGATAGTTCGTCAGAGTAATCACACCGATCGCGAGAACCAGCTTATCAAGCCGGTCTGCACCATAGAGCAGGCCATCGAGCGGTCCAAAGAAACGTACGGCCAGCAGGGACGCGCTCAACACCGACAGGTTCATTGCGCTCATGTTTATTAGCGCGGCGGCTCCAGGGTTCGTCTTGCTGCCGCGCGCCGATCTTGCGAGTCCGTCAATCGAAGCGAGTACCGCCGCCGCCCATGGTCCGAGCATAAGCATCGCTATCCACACGAATGTGTCTGACAGCGTGATCTTGCTTCGAATGCCGGGAATCCAAACCTCGGCGCGCCAGCTCAACAGCATCGTAAGAGCGAGGACCATGATCCAGTCGAGCCGTGCAGGCTCCAGATACAAGCGGTGGAGTGAATAGACGAGCGCAAACGTCCCCGCCGCCGAGATCGTCAGTGTGAACAACCTTGCCTTCACGTTAGCCATGAGTTGGTTTTAGCTCGCGTTCGGATTTGGCCGAGTGTCCGGTCTGACTCGCCTGATGCAGTTGCAAGACAACCTTGGGGGCAACGCCTCGCATAGCGACGCAATCAGTCACTATTCAATGCTCGTGCCGCAGCGGGCGCGCGACGAGAGACTTTAGCAAGGACTGTCAGCGCTTAAGATGAGAGCGAGCAGCCGAAATGAAAGCTTTGATAAGGCGGGAAGTGACAGTCAAAACCGGCGATCTGACTACGCGGCTTCATTCACATTGACCGGAGCGATTTTCAGCGGTGGGACGCGCTGGAGCGATGACGATGACGCGAGCAGCTTCAGTTACCGCGGCGCAGCCCTGCCCAGAAGTCCGCAAGTTCGTATTCCTGGTCCACACCCTCGTAGCGCGCCGAGATATCGCTCTCTTCCAGCACGTGTCCCTGCAGCCAAATATTCGCAGTGATCTCCGCGCCGATCTTCAGTTGGCCGCGCAGGATTCGCCGATTCGCGAGCACCTCGAGGCGAATGGCTCCAGTGTCAACGTAAATCCAAATGAGATCCGCGGTAGTCACAGGGTTTCGAATGTTGCGCCACGCCAGCACGCGACCACTGATCACGTAGTCATTCTCACATGACTTATCCGCAAATCCCTCCATTCGCTCAGCGAGCTCGAAACGATAAAAAGGCGTACTCGTGGGGTGATCAGAGGCCCGGTTCGCTCGCACGCGCGCTGCGTAAGCGATCCCGGCCAGTGCGACGTGCATGTGCAATTCGCGAAACACGATGTCATCAAGCTCGGTGAGGTTCTGGAGCTCGAAGACCACGTTGGCCGCTCCCTCTAACGAGCCGCGGACTATCGCTTCGCCGTCCTCATCGTACTCGATAAGTTCCCAGGGACCGATTGTGCGAACGTAACGACTACGAAACGCAGGACGGCAATCGGCATAGTAAAGATCGGCGCCCTTTTCATAGAGGACAGACCAGACTTCAAGTCCATCTCCAACCTTCCAACATCGTCCATGAAGCGCCGCTTCACCGCGTTCGACACGAGTTCGGTGGCCGTTGGTTTCGACGTACTCTACCAGCAGGTTGTACGAGCGCTCATCGGCAACTTCAAAGCCGATGGCTTCGAACAACTCCGCCATCAGAGCTTGGTCTGCTGACTGGCGTTCGACAGGTTCTTCGGCGATTGGCTTGGTCATCACAATGAGTGAAACGTGAAACGTGATG
>JADGNW010000360.1 GCA_017883315.1 Blastocatellia bacterium
CTGACTGGATGTCCCAGGCGCCGCTGATGCCGAATGACGCCAGTGTAAAGGCGCGCCAGTAGTGGTTGTCGGCGGTCACCCCGCCGGTGTTGCACGATACCGAGTTGCCGTTCACGATGGCCTGGCTCGAGGATTCGGTGATGGTTGTGCATGCGGCCGGAGCGCTTGCCGAGCCGCCACCGAATCCATCAACCGTGCAAGTGACCGTTGTCGTGCCGACCGGGAAGAACGATCCTGATGCAGGCAGGCAGGTTGCCGTGAAGGTGCCGGGGCAGTTGTCGGTGATCGTTGGCGCCGGATAAGTGACGACTGCGCCGCACTGATTTGGATCATTCGGCTTCGTTATGTTCGCCGGACAGGTGATGCTCGGCGGTTGCGTATCTTGCACCGTGACGGTGAACGTGCAGGACGGTCCGGCGACATCGCCGGTAGGAATACCAGTCTTGCGATCAGTATTTTGATTTACCGAACAGGTAACAGTGGTCGTGCCGACGGGGAAGAACGAACCCGACGCCGGCGTGCAGGTTGCCGTGAAGGTGCCGGGGCAGTTGTCGGTGATAGTTGGCGCCGGATAAGTGACGACTGCGCCGCACTGATTTGGATCATTCGGCTTCGTTATGTTCGCCGGACAAGTAATGGTTGGCGGCTGCGTATCTTGCACGGTGACGGTGAACGAGCAGGACGGTGCGCTGGGTTCAGCGCTTGTTGGCGCGCCAGGCATTTCGGAAACCGTGCATGTGACAGTAGTCGTGCCGACGGGGAAGAACGAACCCGATGCCGGTGAGCAGGTAATCGTGCCGCAAGTTCCGTTGGGTGTCGGAGCTGGATAAGTGACCACCGCGCCGCACTGATTTGTATCGTTCGGCTGGGTGATGTTGGCCGGGCAGATGATGCCAAGGCAACTCACGCAGGTCGTCGCGCAGATCCGCGGCTTGATGATGAGCGAGAAGGCGCGGATATTTCCGGTATCTCCAGAGAAGTAGTCCTGTGCTTCAAGCTGCCATGTGCCGTTGCCGGTTTCTCCAACGAAGGTGGAGAGTAGATTCGCCGGCTTGAATGAACCAGTAAACGGCGCGTTGGCGCTTACCACAGATTGAATCGATCCTCCGGCGCTGTTGTCATCAAGCACAGTCTGACAGAAGTTGTTGCCGCCTCCATCGGTGTTGACAATAACCTCGACGACCGTACCCGATGGAGAGCGCAATCGAATCTTCAAGTCGTTGACGAAAGTATGATCTATACCAACCGTCGGCGATCCCGCCGTGGCGTTACAGCTAGTGCCATCTATGCGCAGGACGACTTCGCCAACATTGCCCGTAAGCCCTGCAACATTCAGGCTAGCAACCACGGGCGCTCCCGGGGAGGTTCCCGACAAATCGTCGGCGTCAGGTATCGGCACTGGGGGTCCCGTGTACGAGAACGTTACGGGAGCGCCGTTTGTGCCGGTGCTGAATGTATAAGTGACGGTACCGAGGTCTGTCGCGCCATCTTGAAACTGAACGCTGGCGGTAATCGGCGCCCCACAGGCTACGTTGGCGACGGTGAACGTGAATTCGCGGCAGATGGCCGGGCCACCGGCAACGACGATGCCATAGTTCTGCGGGTTGGGCGCCTGGATGTTGGTGACCCCGCCCGTGGCTTGCAGCGTGCCCACCAGATTCGCGGTGGTGTTTGCACCGCCAGTGTTCTGCACGCAAAGACTCACCGTTACCAACTCCATCGGGTCCAGCACGCCGTTCGCCGGTGTGCAGCTTTCCGTAACGAGGGATGCTCCCGCTGATTCGAGAAAGGGAACTGGTGTCGCGCCGATGAATTGCAGCGCTTCAAAAGCCATCACGATGCCGGCACCGCTATTGCGATCGGTTCCGGCGGCATGGATGTCAATCGCCGATGAAGTCAACGCGGTACGGATCTGCGCCGGGGTCAGCGATCCATTGGCTGACTTAAGCAGGGCAGCGATTGCCGCCGCGTGCGGAGCCGCTGCCGAGGTGCCGTAGAAAGTACTGAACCCCGGTGCGGCACACGACACTCCGTCAGCGGCCGTAATGTCCGGCTTCTGCCGTAGTACCCCACCGGTCGAGGTGACGTTGCCCGGCGTAATTGCCATGTTGTTGGCATCGAAGAGAATCCTGCGCGGCCCGTCGGAACTGAAGCCCTCAATCTCGTTCGCGCCTGTGAAAGGACCTGGGTACGGGCCATCGGGTGTGACGCCGTCAAAAGATGCCGCCGCGGGGGTCGCCGCCACGCTGAACGCATTAGCGGCATGGGAGTGACCGTGGGTTGAACCGGTAGTGGCGAGGCTGTCGTCGAGTTCGCCGCGAAAAACGCGCAAGCTCAGGAACTCTGTGGTCCCGTTCGCGGGGTTCCCGTCGTCGGCGAATTTGTCAATGAGCAGGCGTTCTCCACTGAACGTCCCGCCACCGATGAACTCGATCGGCTGGTCATCGCCGCCCGTCCCGTCTTGCGTATCGTTGGAGAGATCGAAGATCGTCGTTAGACCGCCATCCATGTCGTAGAGGTCGTAATCATTCGCGGCGTTGTCGAGGAAATCGGCCCAATGCAGAAGCGGCGGATTGCCACCGCCGAACTCCACCAGAATGGAGTTTCCGCCATCGCCGAAGTTGTGCAAATTCGCTCCGGCCAGTGCGCCTGGATCTGGGGCGGCGCTGGGCACGAAGTTACCCTCCCAGGTGCCGGAGGTGAGGTCGGTAACATTGCCCTCGTTGCCCGCCGACGAGAAGTACAGCGCGCCCAGCGCCGTTACATCGTTGACGGCCTGTTCAATGAGCCCCATCGTCGAATTCAACCCGTTAGGCTGGCCATCGTGAACGGGGGATTCATCCAGATAAATGACATCATCCACAATAATGTCGCAGCCCGCCGTGCGCAGGTCGCGGATGTTTTGGGCAAACTGAGCCTGCGTAGGATCAGCCGTTGCAAAAAAGAGCTGCGCGCCAGGCGCGAGGTCGTGCACGATTTCGAGCATCGCTGAACCCTCATCGCCGGAACCCGCCTGGCCAGGCAGAACGGTCACGCCCGGCGGAAGATCGCCGGAGGCTTGCAACGACGCCAGCGAATTCACGCCATCGGAGATCACACCAACTTTGACTCCCGCACCATTGACGCCGAATGTCTGCCGCGCAGTAAGGGCTCGATGAGTCTTGTCGCCTTCCGAGACGTTGATGGCAGACGGCAGCGCCGGCGGGCGCGGCCCAGACACCTTTTGGATTGCCGCGAGTAGTTGCCCGCCTACACGAGTAGCGCGATCGCTGAAGCCCGCCATCAGCGGCAGCGAACTGGCCGGATGGAACGGTCCGACAGACGACGTGTAACGCTTCATCGGTTCTCTGATCGAGATTACCTGCGATAGCCCGGCGATCTCTTCCAGTTTGTCGAACGGTACCTCGGCGCGGATGGTCTTGCCGACCGCACTCCTGATCACAAAGTTGTAATGATCGAGGGCCTTGAGCCCGGCGATCCGGCTTGTCACGGCGATGTCAACGACCGCATTGTTCCCTCCGTTCGTGGTTTCGACACTGGTGCGCAATGACTCCAGCCCGGCAGGGAGCCCCCCCTGTCTCTTCTTTAGGACTATCAGCAGGCGCGAGCCGATCTTCTTCTGGACTTTTGTCAGGTTCTGCTTCAGTCCACGTAGCGCCTGAATCTGAATCATTGCGCTTGGAGCGATGGTCGGGTGAGGGTTCGCCTTCGCGTACGAAGGATCGGCGGCGACTGCATTCAAGAAGGCAGTCCTGGCTTCGTTGAGCAGCGTCGCGTTGACGCTACCGGGATCAGCCTGGAACTTCGCGGCCGCTTCATCCAGCGCCGTGCGCGAAGCGCGAACCGCCGCCGCGTGCACCGCGGAATCGGACCAGTTCGAAGCCTGCCAGCAGGCAATGCCGAAGACCATCAAGGCAAGCAGCGCAAGCCCTCGATATGTGTGTTTACTTGAAGTGTGCATGATCATTCTCTCTTTCCTTGTCGAGTTAACAGAGCGCAAGGTCGTGTATTCTGAGAACAGGATTCGCAGAACGAATAGCGCATTGGCGAGCAAACTTTCCAAACCACTTGTTATATACAAGCCCGCTACCGTCTGGCACATCCTATGATCGTCGGAGTATGTGCGTCAAGCCGTCAACGTACCCAGGTCAAAGTACCCACACGTCAAGGTACTCAGACCTTCTTTTCAGGGCTGCCTACCAAGAGAAAAGCGGACCGAGAATCGGTCTGATCCGATTCTCGGTCCGCTTGGTTTAGATCAGGACGCTTGGCCGTCCTGATTACCTTTGAGGCGCATCGGGCGGACCGCCGCCACTACGGACAACTGCAAACGTTGCCCTGCATGCTCTGATCAGTGATTTTGCATTTCGGGTTGGTCGATCCGTTAAGGAAGAGCGCCGCGGTGCCCTTGCCTCTGCCGTTGTTAGCGGAGGTGTCAAATTCAATGTGCACTTTTCTCGCCCCCTTCAGATCGTCGATTGTCCCGATGCAGCTTCTGATCGTCAACACGCCCGTGCCGGTGGCTAGCAGCACGCCGCTACAGCAGAAACGATACTCTCCCGTTTGAGCGTTGAACAGAACAACGTTGCCCGGATTAGACTCATCGACCAGACAAGCGCTGAACACCGTGATAGTAAAGCTACAAGTCGACATGTTGCCCGATGTGTCAGTCGCCGTGCACGTCACGGTAGTAGTGCCCACCGGGAAACTTTGGCCCGAGGTCACAACTTGGTTGTTCTGGTTCTTGCAGACGAAAGTGACGCCGGGACAGTTATCGGTGGCGGTAACGGTGAACGTGACCGGCGTGCTGGTCGCGAATGGACACGAAGCCGCAGCGGCGACGTTGATGTTGGCTGGGCAGGTTATGATCGGCTTCTCCGTGTCGTTGACCGTGATGGTGAACGAGCAGCTAGCTGTGTTACCCGAAGCATCACTCACGTTGCACGTGACAGTGGTGATGCCTTTGGGGAACGTAGAGCCCGAAGGAGGACTACAGACCGGAGTGCCAACCCCTGGGCAGTTGTCGGTGGCGGTCGCGTTGTTGTAAGTGACCACGGCCGAGCAAAGACCGGGATCCGTGCTCTGGATTTTGTTAGGCGGACAGGTGATCACAGGCGGCTGCGTGTCGTTGATCGTGATGGTGAACGAACACATGCTTCCCGATTGGGCAGTGCAGGTAACAGTGGTTACACCCTTGTTGAAGAACGAGCCTGATACCGGCGTGCACGTCACAGGCCCGCAATCGCCATTCGAGGTAGGCGCCGGATAATTGACTACTGCCCCGCACTGGTTGGGATCGGTCGACTGCGTGATGTTAGCTGGGCAGGTGATGCCGGTGCACCCGGCAAAGTATCTGAAGAAGATCGGATCGTGGTTGGACGTTGAACGTCCAAACTGATTACCGTTCCCTGTAAAAACTCCGTTGAACGTGGTTCCGACACCAGCAACAATGGGCACCTTCACCTGGTGGTAGTCTCCGAATACCCGCTGTCTGCAAGCGCCACTATCGCTGGCTGAGGATAAGAATTGCTCGAGCAGTACGTTGTTGGGGAACGTCACCCCATGATCTTGGCTCAAGGCCAGGTGAACCGAGAACATCGGGAATCCGCCCGACATCCCGTCGTATTGAGTGTACAGCACGCCGACGACTCCGTTGGTAGTAACGGCGACCGACGGCAATGCCGCCTCCACCTGACCCGTTACAAAGTTGGACGCCCCGATAGTCAGACCACCGGAGCCGTTGTCGGTCAGGCGAATAATGCTGAGCCGATTATTGCCCGTTACGCTGTCGCGGTTACCGTACACGAAGTACACGTCACCGTTAACAGGATCGACAGCGGCGTGATCCACGCCTCCGAGTAGCGCGTTGACCGTGCCGAACTTGTATGTGTTGTTGGATGTGCAGTTCCCCATCGAGAAGGTCGCGCCTGGATTAATACCTTGTTTGCTGTCTGCGTTAGCGACTTGCACTCCGCCACCCATGCCGTTAAGCCCCCAGGTTTGACCGCCATCCGTCGAACGATTGAGAAAGTACTTGATATTGTACGAGCCTGTAGTGCTGTCGACGGTTCCAGCGCCATTGCCGTTTCCCTGTTGGAAGAGACTGTAGACCCATCCGTTCCTGGGGTCGGTGGCCAGCCGATGGCCCGGATTAATGATGCCGCTGCCGCCAGAGGTGCCTGACTGGTTATCCCTTGTGAAGTTCGGCGGGTTGGCTCCAAGCGACACTGCGACCCGCGTGTCTACAGGGTTGGTGTTGAAATCGTCATAGGCCACGTAGACGTCGTCCTGGCTGGCTGTAGCGGTGTCGCGACTGACCAACAGCCAGGGCTGGTCGACATTGTTAGGCCCGACCGAGTTTGTTCTGACAGCGTTACCACCTGACAACAACCAGTTCCAGGATCCGGCATTCGCTGGATTTGTAGTCGTCCCGCTGAACACGTTGCTGGTAAGAAAAGTACTTGAAAGATTGCCGGATCGGTCGTAATCTGGGGCCTGATCGCAAGGACAGCCCGTAGACGAGGCGTCTCCGGGCGGAGGGGGAATCGTGGACTCCTTAGTCCAGGTATTTCCGCCGTCGGTCGAATACCAAACGGGCGCGTTGTTAGGGTTGCCCCATGACGTCGAAGACCCAGAATATGAGAACGCCAGGATAGAGATCTGGCTAGTATTGGTTGGATTGATCGCGATGCTCGGCTCGCCGTCGTTAAAAGTGTCGGTGTTCTTGAGGTTCGTGTTTGTATTGTTCACCACGACATCCGCCACGAAGGTGTTGGGGGGCGAAATCGCGGGCCCCAAAGCAATGTCTTCCTTCGTTACAGCTCTAGTATAGGAGGTCGTATCGGGCGGTTGGTCTGAAACTGGACCAACCGGGTGATCGGCCTTGGATTGGCCGACCATCGCAGATGCCGCGTGTAGTGTTGCAGGAAGCACAACGTTAATCGTCAACGGCAGAGTGCTCACTCCGATCACCACTAAGACGAACAGTGTACGTCGCATAGTCATTCCTCCCTTTGTTATCTTCTCAGCGTGCAGTTGAGCTTAGAAGCTCGCGGCCAATTCACTCTAGTACTAGTCCTGCATCCGCGATGATTCTATCCGGTATCTTTGTACGGACGCCGAAGGTTCTCCTCTCGAGTTACTAATCCCTGATGATAGTAAAACGTCTTGGGGAGAGGGCGCGGGCGCGGGAAGCCGTCTGGAAGAACCATGGACGCTTCGAGGTCAGGCGCGTAGCAGCCTCAAAACGGTCCACTCACGCTCAACCCAAAAGGCTCACGGGCCGCAACCTACCACGAACCAGAAACTTGAGTCAAGAGAATAGGGCGCGTGCAGAAGGTGTGGGCTCCGGCCGCAGGCAGAAGCGTTTACATTCACCCTAAACGTGCAACTCGGTCCTGCGCTAGGCCGAGCCGTAGTAGCTTAGGAAGTGACTCTGCGAATCGACCGCTTCTTCTCCCTTTGCGGCGCGAATTCGCTCGTAGGTTCCATCCGGCAACAAGCGACGAGCCTTGACGTTGTCTCTCAAACACACGTCCAGCACTTCTTCTTTCAAGTGCGTCCTCAATTTCGGATCGCTGATTGGGGCGAGCAGCTCGACTCGCCTGTCGAGGTTGCGTTGCATCCAATCGGCGCTGCCGATGTAGACCTCTTCTTTGCCGCCATTAAGGAAGTAGAAGATTCTGCTGTGCTCCAGAAATCGGCCGACGATGCTGGTGACCGTGATCGTGTCCGACAAACCCGGAACGCCCGGTCTCAATGTGCAGACTCCGCGAACCACCAGGTCGATAGGCAAGCCTGCTTGCGACGCTTCGTAGAGTTTGCGAATGAGTTTCGTGTCAGTCAGGCTGTTGATCTTGGCTACTATGCGCGCGGGTTTTCCGCTTCGTTGATGTTCGATCTCGCGCTCGATCAGGGCAGTCACACGCTCACGCAAGTTCACCGGCGCAACCAACAAGCGGCGATATTCCGTCTGGTGTGAGAATCCAGTCAGGTAGTTGAAGAGTTCGCTTGCATCCGCGCCGAAATCGGCGTCAGCCGTGAACAACCCGATATCGGTATAGATTCGCGCAGTAGCCGGATTGTAATTACCGGTGCCAACGTGCAGGTAACGGCGCAGCGATCCGGCTTCCCGCCGAACCACCAGCGCAAGCTTGCAATGAGTCTTCAATCCGATCAATCCGTACACAACGTGAACGCCGACGCGCTCCAGCCGTCTGGCCCACTCGATATTGCTCTCTTCGTCAAACCGCGCTTTGAGCTCGACCAGCACGGCGACCTGCTTTCCTTTTTCGATGGCGCGCATCAACGCTCGAACCACAGGCGAATCGGGTCCTGGCCGATACAGCGTCATCTTTATTGCTTGAACTTCAGGATCGCCCGCTGCCGAGTTGATGAAATCCAGGACCGAAGCGAATGAGTCATACGGATGATGCACGAGCACGTCCTGACGCCTGATCACCTCAAACACCGATTCATTTGTTCGCAAAGCCGAAGGCGCGGAGGCGGCAAATGGTTTGTCCTTCAACTCGGGGCGGTCCAGCTTATAGAGGTCCATCAAGTCGGGCATATTGAGCGGCCCGTCGATTGTGTAAACATCCTCGGCGCCGAGCTTCAGCGAGCTTGCCAGGTATCGCACCATTTCGCCGGGCATCGACGCAGCGACCTCGAGCCGCACTGCTGTCCCAAATCGTCGCTTGCGCAACCCGCGTTCGACGGCCTGCAACAGATCGTTCGCTTCGTCTTCGCGAATCTCGATGTCGGCATCGCGCGTCACTCGAAAAGGATGCAGCTCGGCTGCGCGCATGCCCGGAAAGAGACTTTCGATGTTTGCGGCGATGAGTTCTTCGAGCAGGATAAACTCATTTCTTGACTCGTCGCCGACCGGAACAAGTCGCGGCACGAGAGGCGGCACTTTCACTCGCGCGAAACGCGGCGCCAAAGCGTTCGCCGCATTAGCGGAGCTGCCATTCGGCGGCTTGCCGTTAGGTTGGATCATCACTCCGAGATTAAGACTGAGATTCGAGATGTAGGGGAACGGATGGCTTGGATCGACAGCTTGCGGCGTAAGGACCGGGAAGACGTTCTCGATGAAGTAGGTGGTGAGCATTCGCCGCTCTCGGTCCGACAGCGTGCGATAAGGGCTGATGATGATGCTCGTTGACTCAAGCTCGGTTAGCACTTCTTCTTTAAAACACCGGACTTGTTCGGCAAGCATCGGACGCAATTTTTCATTTATCAGTTTGAGCTGGGCGATCGGCGTCAGCCCATCAAGCGAAAGCTCGGTGACGCCTTCTTCGATTTGCTGCTTGAGTCCCGACACCCGGATCATGAAGAACTCGTCGAGATTGGTCGAGAATATCGAGAGAAACTTGACGCGCTCGAGCAGCGGCTGAGATTTGTCGAGCGCCTCTTCGAGCACGCGGCGGTTGAACTCGAGCCAGCTTGCCTCGCGGTTGAACAGAAGCTTGCGCGAGAGAAACAGCGTCGGCGGCAGCGTCACCGGATGTTGCCCGCTGTTCTTGTCTTTCTGATGCTCGATTGCATCCGTCATTTGATCTCTCCGCCTCGCTCCGCGATCTCGATTCGATTGCCGCCAGGATCGCGAACGTAAAAGCGCCGCCATCCTTCGATCGGTTGATTGTCGGGAATGATTTCGATTGCTGCTTCGCGCATTGCTGCTTCAGCTTCTGCCAGATTGGCCACCATAAGACAAACGTGCCGCCGGCTCGCGCCGTTGTCTGCGGGTAGATCTTCAACTGAGAGATGAAGCTCGACACTTCCGCAGCGATACCATGCGCCTCTTCGCGAACGGGGCGATCGAGGGTTCGCAGGTTTGGGTATTTCCTGAAGGCCGAGTATCGTGCCGTAGAAATGTTTCGCTGCATGCTCGACACTGCTGGGAACGGTTGTCTGAACGTGATTGAGTTCGGTGATTTCGAGCGGCATCGTTTTATCGTCTCTTCTTTGCGCCTTCTCGGCGCAGAGAGAATTCTCAGAAGAAGTTGTCAGTAGACGGCTGCAGCGGCTTCGACGCCCGACGAGCAGCGAAAACCTTCTTCATTGAGCGCGCTGTGCAGCGCCTCAAGCACGAGCAGCACATTTTCCCGAGTGCTTCCCGAGCCCATCAGACCGATGCGCCAGATTTTTCCTTTCAATGGACCGAGCCCCCCGCCGATCTCGATATTGAAGTCATTCAACAACCGAGCTCGCACGCGGGCGTCGTCCACTCCATCAGGCACACGCACCGCGTTCAAGCTCCACAGCCGCTGCTCGCGAGCGACATTCATCTCGAGCCCCATCGCTTCTACGCCGGCAACAAGCGCGCGATGATTCAACTCGTGACGTTGCCATCGAGCTTCCAGCCCTTCTTCGCAAACGATCCTCAGCGCCTCACGTAACGCATAGTTCATCGAGATCGGCGCCGTGTGATGATAAGTGCGATCGTCTCCCCAATACTTCTCGACCATCGTGATGTCCAGATACCAGCTCTGAACCTTCGATTTTCTTGCGTGAATTCGCTCAATCGCGCGCTCTGAGAAAGTAATCGGCGCCAGTCCCGGCGGAGCGCCCAAACACTTCTGTGTCCCGGAGTAGCAAACGTCGATGCCGTTGCGATCGACTCCGACCGGATGCCCGCCCAGCGAAGTGACTGCATCGACAATCAGCAGCGCGCCTCTCTCGTGAGCCAGCTCGCTCAAGCCGGTAAGGTCTTGCAACACGCCCGTAGAAGTCTCGGCGTGAACGATGGCAAGCGCTCGCGGCTTGCAAGAATCCAGCGCGGCTTCGATGTTCGCTCGCTCGATCGCGTGACCCCACTCAGCGCGCACGACTATGGGTTTGCCTCCGGCGCGTTCGACGATGTCGCGCATGCGTTCGCCGAAGACTCCGTGAATGCAAACCACTACTTCATCGCCCGGCTCGATTATGTTTACGAGAGCCGCTTCCATGCCGGCGCTTCCGGTTGCCGAAATTGGAATCGTCACGCGGTTGTCAGTCTCGAACACGTATCGAAGCATCCCTTGAATGTCGTCCATGCACCCGAGAAAAAGCGGATCAAGATGCCCGAGGACCGGAGCCGCCATCGCTTCAAGTATGCGATCTTCAACAGGGCTCGGACCCGGGCCAAGCAGCACGCGCTTTGGCGGCTGAAACTTCTCGTAGGTTCTTCGTTCGCGAACGCGTTGCGGTTGGTCTGCCATATCACTCCTTACTCTCTAACTATCTTTCTACTATTACCGGGCCCAATTCGCTTTTCACGAGCACAACCGCCGCGCTTATCGGCGTAGCGAGCGCGATGTCCTGAGCGCTGCCGACGTTTGCAGTCAGAATGCCGATCACGGAACCTCTTCGATTGAGCACCGGCCCGCCGCTGTTGCCGTGATAAGCGCGAAGGTTGAGTTGAATGAAGTCCTGTCCAACGCGGCTCACAATTCCGGTCGAAAGCGACGGGTCGATCCGGTCGTCCTTCGTTCGCTCCAACAAGTCCAGCCCAAGAGGATACCCGATAACCACGACTTCGTCGCCTTGATTCATGTTGCCGATGTCCGGCTCGATAGCGTGTACAACCGCGCCTGGAGAAGTGAACTTCAGGATAGCAACATCGGCAGAGTTGTTCGGTCCGAGCTTGTAGATCTCGGCCGCCACGGCTTCCTCGCGTTCCTGATGAGGCAGCACTATTTCGATTTTTGTTATGCGTCCGGAGACGCCGGGTGCCTGCGCGTCGTATTCCCAGTCTCGGACCAAATGGCGATTTGTGATTATCAATCCATCTTCTGATGCGACAAAGCCTGAACCCGTTCGAGCTTCACGAGTCATGACGTGGTTGCTGGAATCCAACAACTCGAACTCGACGCGTATGAACACCACGGCGGGGCTGTTGAGCTCGGCCACTTCCGCGAAGCTCAGACTTTCGGGGTCGGACGCCCGCAGCTTGGAAGATGCGACTATTCCACCGATTCCGCCCAATAGCATCGCGGCCATAAGCGCCGCGATAAGTGCGGCATTGTTATTCAAGCCGCGGCGTGGCTGGTGAGGAATCCTCGAATCTGGAACACCGGAAGGAACCCGATCGCCAACTTGCTTGCTGCCCGCCGACACGTGCTGATCTTGCTTCTCATCCTGTTGGACGCCGAATCGCAGCAGCGGACCGCCGGCGCCGAACTCGATCAAGTCGTCTTGTGCCAGTTCGCCGACGACCACTCGCCGTCCGTTAATCATCGTTCCGTTGGTCGAGCCAAGATCGCGCAACAGGTACTGATCACCGCGCCGCATGACTTCAGCGTGATGCGAAGAAACGCGGCGCGCATCTTCGCCCAGGCAGAGCATGTTGTCGGGCGCTCGCCCGATGGAGATTCTGCGGGCGTCGAATTCCGCGCCCCGTCCCTTTTGTGGACCTACGATGTAGGTGAAAATGGCCCTCATGATTTGATGAGAATAGGTTTCATATGCATCAAGAATTCTCGATTGCCTTCCGCTCCGAGAATCGGCGATTCAATCAGCCCGACCGGGCTCAGCCCCACTTCGAGCGCCGCTCGCTTGATCTCATCCAACACCCGTTGATGCTTTGTAGGATCAGTCACGATCCCTCCTCGCCCGACTTCGCCTTTGCCAACTTCGAACTGAGGTTTGATCAGCGCGATCAGATCAGCGCCTTCTTTAAGACATTCTCGCACTGCCGGAAGGATCTTTGTCAGCGAGATGAACGAAACGTCGATCGTCGCGATGTCGAACCGAACGGGAAATTGAGCGGGACTCAAGTTGCGAGCGTTCACACCTTCCTGAACAACGACGCGCGGGTCCTGCCGCAAGCGCCAGACAATCTGGTTATGTCCGACGTCTATCGCCCAAACGCGGGCTGCTCCATGTTGAAGCAGGCAGTCCGTGAAGCCGCCGGTCGATGCTCCGACGTCGAGGCAGTTCCTGCCTTCAGGCGTAATTTTGAACTCGCGGAGCGCCGCTTCGAGCTTTAATCCTCCGCGGCTCGCGTAACGAGGCGTCTCGCCTTTGATTCGAATATCATCGTTCGGGTCGATTAACTGTCCGGGCTTGTCTATGCGCTGCTCTCGCACCAGCACCTGCCCGGCGAGGATCAGAGCCTGAGCGCGCGTGCGGCTCTCGGCTAGTCCGCGCTCGACTAAGACCTTGTCAATTCGTTCCCTGGTCATTCTTGTTCTATAACTTCACGGTCGAATGAAAGATTACCCGACTGATAAACAATCACGCTATCGCTGCCGTATAAGCTTCGTACCACTTTCGGGGGTCAATCAGCGCGAGAGAACTTTAACGGCAAGTGAGCACGGCGTATAATCGGCAACGTTCAGAGTTCATCAAGCTTCAGCTTGCAGGTTTAGAGTTCAAGCTTCAGCTTGCTTAGTCTCGAGCGGGCAACCTAAA
>JADGNW010000361.1 GCA_017883315.1 Blastocatellia bacterium
AACGATCCCCGCCGGGGTGGTGCCCACAGCGGTCGTCGTGAGGTTGCTTTCATTCAGTGGTGTCCACCATTGATTGAGCGCCGCGCGCCGGCTGCCGCGTACCAGCGATTGATCCAGCGTGCGGGTAACGAATGCAGCCATCTGGTCTCGCGGCACGTTCTGACTCGGGCTGTAGGTGGTCGGACTCGTCCCGTTGGTCAGACCCGAAAAAAACGCTTCGGCTATCGAGCAAAAGAAGATCGACCCAGCTACGTCGGTGAACGGGACTGTCGAAGTTGCGCCGCCACAACTGCCGGAATCCGCGTGCAAGCGAGTTGACATTGTGGCGAGATGCACAACTAGAGATGCGATCAGTGTCAGCCGAATCAGAATCGAGCGATTGATTTGAATCTTCACTTCTGTTCTCCTTGCATTGACTGAACTTTCCAGATCGTGGGATGTGCCCGCGTCGGGCGTCCGCCTTGCGCCCAGGCGGCCAACCCCAAAACGTTCAGGTGACCTTAGCCGTGGCGCCTCTTACCAGTCCTTTTGTAGCAATAAGAAGAAGCTGGATGTAACTACCTTCATGAGTAGGGCAAGAATTCCAGATGGAGGTTGAACGGTTGATCGGCGAAGGCGCGGGCCAGTTATTGCTACACCAGCCGCTCGCGCAGTGCTTTGGCAACCGCTTCGGTCTTGGAGTGAACTTGCAATTTTCCGTAGATGTTTTTCAAGTGGAACGAGACCGTGTTTGTCGAAATGCCCATCTGATGCGCTGCCGTCTTTTTGTAATGGCCCTCGACCAACAGCTTCAGCAGTTCGGTCTCTTGTGGAGTGAGGCGATAAGACGCCGTTTCGGGTGGGCGGAACTCGCGAAACAATCTGATCACGCGCCGTGCCACCTCAGGAGACATTGGCGCGCCCCCGATTACCGCTTCCTGGATGGACTCGAGCAAACGCGCCGGCGCGGTGTTTTTGAGCAGATAGCCGGAGGCGCCAGCGCAGAGCGCGTTAAAGACCTGATCGTCGGTGTCATAAATCGTAAGCGCGAGGATCGGAATCTGAGGATGGCGCTCACGCAGGATTTCTATGCCCTCGATACCGGACATCCCCGGCAAACCAATATCAGTAAGGATGACATCAGTATTGGTCTCGACGATCGCCGCGAGTGCGGCTTCCATACTGTAGTAAGTTCCCGTGCAAGTGAACCCGCGGGTTCCGTTGATCAACGCCGCCAATCCTTCGCGCACCTCTCGCATGTCCTCGATGACAACAACACGTATCGGCGAAGAAATTGCACTCGGGTCGGTTTGCTCTGGGCTCAGTTCTGATGCTCGATTCATAAGCTTTGTGACAACGGATCGCTTAAGCGACAAACGTACTATGAAACGATTCTCGTGTCACCTACTTCTTAAGGTAGGAACTGCCCGAGTGAATCAGAGGCGCGCCCTCGCCAAACGTAGTCTCACTCGTACGACCGTTTCTTGACCCGGTTGCGAGTTGATCTCGAGGGTGCCGCCCAAGGCCGCTGCTCGTCGTTTCATACTTCGCAGGCCCTGGCCCTGGCTCTCAACTGATGAATCGAACCCGATTCCATTATCAACGATCTCAAGCAACAGCATCGGACCCTCAACTCGAAAATCAATCTTTACGTCCGTACATTGCGAATGTCGCGCCGCGTTGTTTACAGCTTCTTTGAAAATCAAGAGCAGATCGCGGCGCACGTCAACTCCTAATCGCAAGCCCTCGTTGGCGCCCGGTGCGTTGAAACGCAAATTGATGTCTCGGAGAGTGAAGATTTCGTCCGCGTGTTGTCGCATCTTTCGCGTGAGATCGAGCAGACTCTCACGATCTGGATTGATAGCCCAAACGATGTCGCTCATCGAACCAACCGACTCGCGCGCGATGCGAGCGATCGATGCCAGCGGACTGTCGTCTCGCGCCTGGTCCGGGCTGAGATGTTGTTTTGCAACCTCGCTAAGCAACGCGATGCGCGTCAGGTTTGCTCCGATGTCATCGTGCAGATCGGTGGCAATGCGGGTCCGCATGTTCGTGATCTCCAGTAAGCGCGCCACTCGATAGCGGTAAAGAGCGTAGATAATAATTGCCGCACCCAGGACCCCCAGCGTTATGAACCACCAGCGGCGCCAGACCGGCGAAAGGATCGTGAACGAGACGAATGCGGGCGTGGGACTGATAGCGCCTTCAGAGTTCACGGCACGTACGTAAAATGCGTAGCGGCCGGGCCCAAGATTGGCGAAGGTGACCGTGCGCTGCTCGGTTGGCGCGCGCCAGTCGGCATCAGCCCCCTCGAGTCTGTACTGGTAACGCAGCACCTCACCGGGCTTGAAGCTGAGGCCAATGAAGTCAATCTCCAGTTGGTTCTGATTCGCCGTCAGGTCTGAGAGCAGAATCTCATTCTCGCCCAACGCCGATACGACCTGGCGTGAGCCCGCGACCTGCAGACCGATGATCAGGATTGGCGGAGAAGTCACACTTTCATCAGACGCAGGTCTAAAGCGCGACAGACCGAGAGTCGTACCGAACCACAGCTCGCCATTGCGGTCACGGAAGGCTGCGAGAAAAGCACCGGGGGCTAAGCCCTCGGCCGTTGTGAAATGCTTGACCCGTCCCGTCACGGGGTCGAGCTGGTCCAAGCCTCGCCCTCCGCCGACGTAAATGCGTCCCTCGAGGTCGTCGGTTATGACTTCGGTGTTGTTGCTCGACAACCCTTGCGCCGTCGTGTAGCGGTTGAATGCCGGCTGCGTCGAGTCGGGGTCGTCGACGCGAATCAGTCCGCCGAGTGAGGACGCGAGCCAAACTCGCCCAGACCGATCCGGATAGATGTTCATTATTGCGCCGGGCGGCAGACCTTCGCTCGTAGTAAAGAACCTAAAATTGCCGTCGCGATAACGAGCGAGCCCGCTATTGAAACCGATCCAGATATTTCCCGCGCGGTCTTCGGCAAACGAGCGGGCTAAATCATTCGCGTGTGTTAGCAAGCCCGGCGCAAGATTGCGCAGCCTCCCGGTCGCCGGCTCCCAGAGTGCGAGCCCGTTGAGCGCGGACGAGATCGTGGATATCCAAATGTCGCCGGATGAGTCTTCGAAGATACGATAGACCTGTTGGGCAGCTAGTCCATCCTTCGTAGTGTATACGGCAATGGGTCGCGCCGATTTAAGGCTGGCAAAATTTGCGGATGCCGGAAAGCGGTATAGCCCGTCACCCGTACCTATCCACCATTCGCCGTTGCGGGCTTGCAAGGTCACCTGCTCCGATACCCAGCCGAAGTCCTGCAGCGCGTCAGGCTTGAACCAGTTGAACTGCTCTCCGTCGAAGCGTCCAAGCCGCCTGAGGTAGACGTCCTGCTTCGCGCGCAATGAATAGCGCCTGCTTCCCTCGAAGACGCTGGCGCGCTCGCCGCCAGGCACCGAACCTCGAAAGCACACACCTCCAGCGCTGTCGCTGAAGATCGAATTGGTAGCCGCTAGTCCATCTTGTGAGTCATAAGTTATAAAGCCATTGTGCGATAACTTGATCGCTCCAGCAGTGCTCGTTCCCAACCATAGGTTCCCGCTCAGGTCTTCGGTGAGCGCGGTGATCTCGTGATAGCTCAGACCATTCCTCGTCGTATATGTGCGGAAGCTTGGGCGCTGATCCTTGGTGTCAGGAAAAAACTCAATAACACCCGCGTTAGTAGCGGCCCAGAACCTGCGCTCTGAGGTTTCGAAGAGTTCGAAAACCCATCCAGTCGGTAGCCCGTTCCTGATGCTGTAGCGGCGCGCGATGACTGGTGGCGTAAGAGTCCCATCCGCGACAAACTGAAAGAAACCCATCGAGCGAGTGCCCGCCCATAATCTTCCCTGATCGTCCGCAAAAAGAGTCTGAATGTAGTCTTCAGGCAAACCATTGCGGACCGTGTATCGCGCCGTAGCGCCATCAGGCCAACGACAATAGAGTCCGCTCGGTGCTGCAATCCACAAGGCGCCAGCCCGGTCCTCCATCAATGCCAGAACAAAACCCAGTTCCGCAAATTGGTTTGGAATACCGATGTCGATACTGCGCAAAGTCAGAGAACCGCCAGCCTGTTCAAGGCAGTACAAGCCTCGATTTGTGCCGCACCAAACCAGACCGTTGCGGTCTTCAAGAAGAACATTGATTGAAATCGCCTGACCCTCGTTTACGTTTGGAGCTACGACGGTGAACATCGGCGGAAACGCGATGCGATCTTTCGCGCCGTCGATCGTGTTGCTCTGGCCCTTTGGATTAAAATGAATGAGACCGCCATTCGTAGCAATCCAGAACTCACCGCTTCGCGTTTCGAGAAAATCAGAGACGTTTGGATCGAGCAATCCTTGATCCGTGCCGAAATTGGTAAAGGTATAGCCGTCGAAACGCGACAGACCGTCGGCGGTGCAAAACCAGAGAAAGCCGCGCGAGTCACGAACAATCTTGTTTACTTCATTGTGGGCCAGGCCATCGGAGACTGTGTATGTCTTGAACGGAAGATGTTCAGCCTGGCAGAGCGATGGAAGCAAGAGCGTTAACAAAAAAACTAACAGTCTCGCGCGCTGCACTTCGTTTGAACCTCCAGCGGCCATAGCACATTCAGGGCACAGTCAGGGCAGAGTCTGCCCCCGCTTGCCGCGGATACGTCAGCGACAAGCGGGCGTGGGGGGAGCGGTCGATCGAGTAGATGCACTCTAGTTGAGTCGAGAAGCGCAACGGACGAACGACACTATTGTTGATCTCGGCGACCCTATGTGTGAGATCAGTCAGCGGCGTTGCCGGTTGCCGACTTCGCCGGTTCGCTCACGCGGTCGACGATCAAACGAGCTATTCGCTCGCGATGGTAAGTCGCGTCGCCGAACATCAGCTCCGACGCTTTGGCACGTTTGTAGTAGAAGTGTATGTTCTCATCCCAGGTGAATCCGATTCCGCCGTGCACCTGTATAGCCAGATTGCCAACCTCTCGATACGAGTCGCTTGCGTAGGTCTTTGCCACGGAAACGGCCACTGGAGCCTGTTCCAGGTCATTGCCCATCAGCCACGCCGCGTAGTACACCGCCGAGCGCGCGCTCTCGGTCATCAGCAGCATATTAGCGCAGTGATGCTGCACAGCCTGAAACTGGCCGATCGGTTTTCCAAATTGCTTTCGGGTCTTCGCGTACTCGACCGAAGCTTCGAGCAGCAATTGCATCCCGCCGACCATCTCTGCTGAAAGCGCCAACGTCGCTACGTCAAACGCGTACTCCAGCGCGTCGCGAGCCTTCGCGTTGTCGCTGACCACATCTTCCGCGTTAACGATCACGTCGTCGAACTCGACCGCGTAGAGCAATCGAGTCGCATCGACCGCAGGCATTGGCTTGAGGGTCACACCCGCCGCTTCGCGATTCACGAATGCCAGCACAAGTCCCTCCGCCGCGCGCGCGGCGGTGATTATGCAGTCGGCTACTGAAGCGTCGCTTACGAAGAGTTTGGTCCCGTTCAGCTTGAACCCGTTCGCGACAGGGGTCGCTGTGAGCGTCACCGCATCGGCGTTCCAATTGGCGTCCTTCTCGAGCAGCGCGACGGTTGCCTTTGATCGCCCCTCGCATATCGCCTGGAGCCGCGCGGTTCGATACTCCGCCGAGCAAGCTCGTTCGATCAGCGATCCTGCAAGCGCGACCGTCGAGAGAAACGCGCCCGGCACCAGCGCCCGGCCCATCTCCTCAAATGCGATCGCCATCTCGACCATGCTCAAGCCGAGTCCGCCGTCTTCCTCAGAGAACATCAAACCCGTCCAACCCTGCTCGACCAGTTTGTTCCAGATGACATCAGAGTAGGGCTCGTTCTTTTCGATCATCTCTCGGACGAGTGCCGGCGGGCATTCCTGAGCGAACAGTTCGCGTGCTGACCGCTGAAAAAGTTGCTGAGTCTCGTTTAGTTCGAAGTCCATTTTGTTCTCCCGATTCTTTGCGGTCTTTGCGGTCCTTTGCGTCTTTGCGAGAAACAATACTCAACGCAAAGGCGCAAAGGACCGCAAAGACCGCGAAGTCTAGTAGCTCTTTGGCAAGCCCAACACGAAGTGGCCGATAATGTTTCGCTGGATCTCGGAAGTGCCCGCTTCGATCGTGTTCCCACGCGAGCGCAAATAGGCGTGCGCCCACTGGCCGTGATCGATTGCATATTCGCTCTCCTTGGTTAGCTGCCCATACGCGCCGAGCATCTCCATCGCGACTTGCTGCATTCGCTGATTCATCTCGCTCCAGAATATTTTTTGTATCGAGCCTTCCGGACCGGGCACGCCGCTCTTGGCCATCCTGGTGGTAGCGCGCATTTGATTGAGCCTGAAAATCTCGATCTCGGTGTAGATCTGCGCGAGCCTCTGGCGAGTGATCGGGTCTTCGCTCGCCGGCCTCCCGCCGCGATCGATTGTTCGCGATAACTCGATCAGTCTTTCGATCTGCCGCTTGAAGGTAATCTGAAGACTTGCTCCCAACGTCCCTCGCTCGAACATCAGCGTCGCGATTGCAATGTTCCATCCGCCGTTGACGTTGCCGACAACGTTCTCAACCGGAACGCGCACGTTTTGAAAAGAGACTTCGTTGAATTCGGAGTCGCCGGTCATCTGCTTCAAGGGCCGCACGCTGATGCCCGGGCTGTGCATATCGATGAGAACATAGGTCAGGCCTTTGTGCTTTGGAACATCCGGATCGGTGCGAACCACGGCGAAGCACCAATCGGCGAAGTGTCCGAAGCTGGTCCACGTCTTCTGGCCGTTGACGATGAAGTGATCGCCTTCGAGAACAGCTTCCGATCTGAGCGCTGCCAGATCCGAACCGGCGTTTGGCTCAGAGTAACCCTGACACCAGATCTCATCCGCGCTGAGGATGTTCGCGAGAAAGCGCTGCTTCTGTTGCTCGCTTCCGTACGCGATCAACGTCGGTCCGAGCAGCGAGAGTCCAAGCACATTTATCAGCGGCGGCGCGGCGGCGCGAGCCATCTCTTCGATGAAGATGGTCTGCTCGATCAAGGTCGCGCCACGCCCCCCGTATTCTTTCGGCCAATGGATGCCCACCCAGCCCGCTTCGTACATCTTTTTCTGCCAGGCGCGCAGGAACTCGAAGCGCTGCTTTGAGTCTTCTTCTTGAAGACCGGAAGGGTCCCAGCTCTCGGGAATGTTCGAATGAAGCCAGCTTCGAAACTCGTTTCGAAAACGCTCCTCGGCTGCTGTTGAATTCAAGTCCATGATTTGTCCTCGTCGTGATTCTTAAGGCCAGGTTCGATGCGGCGCGACATTATACCGCGCCCGCCAACATGCACCAACCGCGAACTGAGGCGCACCCGACCGACCGCGCTTTTTTGAAGCTTGCGGAAGAATATGGTAAATTCACGGCTCTGCAACTCGGCCCGGCCGAGCAACTCTTCACGCTGGATGAAAGGAACGCCTGTGATGCGCAAAGAGACGATGGCCCTGATGCTGGTTACGCTTTTGAGCTCCTCCTGCCTCCACTCTTCGGTGACGAGTAAGAATGCACAGACCGAGAATGCTCAAGCTGCGAATGAAGTGAAGGACACCGAAGGCAACACACCCCTGCTTGCCGCAGTGAATGTGGGAAACGGCATCGAAGCGCGGCGCTTGATCGAAGAAGGAGCTGACGTTAACGCAGCGAATGACACCGGCATTACGCCGCTGATGAACGCGGCCGGAATGGGAGACAAGGAACTTGTGGAGCTGCTGATCAAGAAGGGCGCGGATGTGAATCATCGGACCTCCGGGAATTACACTCCGCTGATGCAGGCGGCGCTTGTTGGACAAACAGAGATAGTCAAGCTTCTGCTCGACGCCGGAGCTGATCCGAGTGTGAAAGACACCGGCGGACGATCGGCGATAAGCTACGCACAGGATCAGAAGAAGGACGAAATAGTTAAAATGCTGAAGCAGCGCATGCCTGCGCAGAGCGCAGGGAAGCAGTGATCGCGCATACTTCCATTTTTCCATTTGAGATCGGACGCGCATATCGTTAGACCACCGCGCGGCTGGTATACTCGGCGGCGTGATCATCGGGTTCAATCACAAAGGCCTGGAGAAGTTCTTCACGAAGGGAATCAAATCAGGGATTCAGAGCAAGCACGCAGAGCGCCTTCGCTTGATTTTGGGCCGGTTGAATGTTTCCATGACTCCGCGGGACATGAACTTGCCAGGTCTGGTTTTGCATGAACTCAGTGGTCCTCGAAAGGGAACCTGGTCGGTTAAGGTTAGCGGGAACTGGCGTGTGACGTTCAAATTCTTAGGCGAAGATGTCAACGACGTCGATTACGAAGACTACCATTGAGCCGAAACCTATGCGCATGCACAATCCACCGCATCCAGGCGAGGTGCTCAGAGAGCTTTGCCTCGACCCTTTAGGCTTAAGCGTCACAGAAGCGGCTAAGGCGCTCGGGGTCGCTCGGAGTACGCTCTCAAAGCTTTTGAATGGGCGGACAGGAATGACTCCGGACATGGCAATGCGTCTCTCGATAGCGTTTGACACTACCCCCGAAAG
>JADGNW010000362.1 GCA_017883315.1 Blastocatellia bacterium
AGACGGCAAGACCTATCACTACGACATCGCCACTCGAGCAACCACCGAAGCCGGACCCGCGCCCGCCGATGCCGAGGCTGGAAGAGGCGCGGGCCGCAGACGCGGCGGGCCTGAGCGAGGACGGCAGTTCGGCTCCGCTACTTCGCCAGACGGTAAGCTCAAAGCCATCTATCGAGATCGCAATCTCTGGCTGGGTGATGCGAACAGCACGAACGGCACGGGCGATATTGCTATCACAACCGATGGCAGCGAGAAGGCTCGCACCAAGTACGGAACCGGTAGCTGGGTCTACGGCGAAGAACTCGATCAGACTACCGCGATGTGGTGGTCGCCCAACAGCAAGAAGATCGCTTTCTATCGCTTCGATGAGAGCCCGGTGCCGGACTACTATCTCGAGCTCGATCAGACCAAGCTTCAAAGCAAGATGGATATCGAAGCTTATCCAAAAGCAGGCGTGAACAATCCCATCGCCGACATTCTGATTTACGACGTAGACACGAAGAAGACAGTGAAGCTCGACGTGCGTGACGGCAAGCCGTTTGATAACTCGGTCGTCGGGCACTACGCCTATAACGTGCAGTGGTCCCCTGACGGCAGTGAGTTGCTGTTCAACCGCACCAACCGCCGCCAGAACATCATGGAGTTCACCGCTGCGAGTCCCGAAACCGGCAAGTGCCGCGTCATCGTTCGAGAAGAGTGGCCCGCAAGCTGGACCGAGAACCATCCGCCGATGAAGTTCCTAAAAGACGGCAAGCGGTTCATCTGGGAATCAGAGCGCACGGGGTGGAAGAATCTCTATCTGTACGACCTGAGCGGCAAGCTGCTAAGCACGCTAACAAACCACTCCTTTGAAGTCGGCGCCATCGTGAACGTCGATGAAGACGCGGGTCTGCTCTACTACCTCGCTCGCGACGGCGACAATCACATGAAGCTTCAGCTTCATCGCGTCGGGCTGGACGGCAAGGGTGACAAGCGGCTAACGGACCCGGCATTCAATCACACGGTGGACGTTGCGCCAGGCGGAAAGCACTTCATCGACATCGCGCAGACTCACGATATACCGCCGGCGACGCGTTTGATGGACGGGGACGGCAAGCTCATCGCAGAGCTGGCAAAGAGCGACACCAGTAAGTTCGAACAGCTTGGGCTGAAGCGCGTCGAGTTGATCAAGTACAAAGCTGCCGACGGCACGACCGAGCTTCACGGGTTGCTGCACTTCCCTTCAAACTTCGATCCGAGCAAAAAGTATCCGCTGCTTGTGACGGTGTACGCGGGCCCGGCAACAAACGGGGCGCGCGAGGTATTCACTACACCGAGCACGCTCACCGAATACGGGTTCCTCGTGGCGTCGCTTGATTCAAGAAGCGCCGCCGGTCGTGGCAAGCGTTTCCTCGACGCGATCTATATGAAACTCGGCGTGCCTGACATCGACGATCAAGCCGCCGGCGTAAAAGCGCTCGGTGAGAGGCCTTACGTTGACAAGAATCGTGTAGGAATCTTCGGCACATCCTATGGCGGCTACGCTTCGGCGCTCGCGATCCTGCGTTACCCCGACGTGTTTCAAGCTGCGTCGGCTTCTTCGCCCCCGACTTCGTGGTATCACTACGATACGATTTACACCGAGCGATACATGTGGATTCCACAGGAGAACAAGGAAGGCTACGAAGCGGGCAACGCGATCAACTTCGCGGACAAGCTGAAGGGCCGGCTGATGATTTACTACGGCACGGCTGATAACAACGTACACCCGAACAACTCGATGCAGCTTATTCAGGCGCTGCAAAAAGCCGGCAAGAGTTTCGAAGTGCAGGTTGGCCCGGACCAGGGTCACTCTGGTCTTCGAATGGACCGGATGATGGAATTCTTCATCGAGAATCTCGTGATGAATGAACCTGGCCGCGCGACCGCGGCGAGTCATTAATTCGGAACTCAGGCTGAAATGAATAGCGCCAAGGACGCAACATCGTTCGCGTACTTGGCGCTATCAGAGTTCTCCTCTGTCCCGTTTACTTCGCTGGGAATGAGATCGTCTCGATGACTTGAACTGTATGTCCTTCAAAGGTGCTGGGCACGAATTCCCATTGATGAGCGGAGCCGAGCGCGACATCACCGGGCTTGCCCTGGCCTGAAAGCACACGTTGGAGGCGTACCTTTCCATCGCGGCCCACGACCACTTCCACGATAACTGATCCTTCCCTCGCGTCCTTCAAGACCTCAGGCGATGGTTTCTTGGTCGGCGCTCCAAAGTGCGCGGACTGTCCGAGCTCGGTTCCATTGATCGCCGACAGCGTAGGCACGGTCCAAAGATCGGCGGATTGCTGCTGAGGAATCGCCTCGAAGAATTGTATTGATTTGCGCAGGGCTTCATCGGCCTTCGCGAGCAGGTCGGTCTTAACAGCCGGTTCAGTCTCGATGGCTGCGCCCGCGCGATAGAGCAGGTTCAGCAGGTTGAATCCCTTGACCGAGCGTGGAGCAATCGCAACCGCTTTCAGGGCGGAATCGATGCCCTCGGTCAGCAGCTTCTTTACGCCCACCACATCTTCAGGCTTAAGGTTTTTGTTGCCACCAGCGAGGCGAGAGGCTATGTCCATGTGCGCCTCGTCCCAATAGAGCAGCGTAATGTCGGTGAGCCCTTGCGCTCTTTTGGATGGACTCTGACCCGGCAGATCGACTCGCCTTTTCATCCACACGCGTGCCTGCTCGGTGTCGTGCAGCTTGTTGTAAGAGTAGCCAATATAACCGATCGCCTGATCGTTGTTCGGGTCCCGGCTCAGCGCTTCTTTGTATGCCTCAATGGCTTCCTTGAACTTGCCCGCCTTGTAGAGGTCGTCACCCTTCTTTAATGACTCTTTCTCTTTTCCCTGGTCGGCAGGTTGCGTCTGCTGAGCCGGCGTAGCAAGCGAGAGACTCGATATGATTACAATCATCGCCAGCGCAAATGACGCTGACCTTAATGAGAGCTTTTTCAAAATGCTTCCTCCTGTTGTGTTCTTTTTCTTGGAGGCCGATGCGGATCACAGCATAATTTGCAGCGCTGGAGCGGCCGAATTCCTGGGGTCCCCGGCTTCAAAGATGGACGGGTACTCTAACAGCCGGGTCACCCGGACATCAAGCAAGGGAGCGTCTCGTCTGGAAGGCTGCTTCATTTGAAGGTGAGGTGTGAAACCCTCTTGAACAGTAGCTAATCCCATCCACGGCAGAGACTGTATGAAACTCCAGGAATCCCACCCACGGCAGTGGGTGGATCGTTCAGGTGCGGCCTACAAAGAAGCGGCCCACCCCGATCCGCTTTCTTATCTCTCTCCCCTCGCGGCGCTAGGGGAGAGAAGGCAAAACGGAATCTCGGGCGCGTCGCTATGTAGGCTGGGCTTGAACGATCCACCCACTGCCGTGGGTGGGATTCCAAGAAGCGGTCGAGCCTGGCCACCGGAAGGCTTCATTCGTCGGTTTTGGGCTTGGGTCTCGGCGAAAGCGCACTATAATGGAAGGCGTTCTTCAAGCATCTTGTGATTGCATCAGAGGCCCAGTTGCAACTAGGAAACACAATTCAACAACCGAAGCCAGGTTTTAATATGGCCGGTCGCGACAAGATCTATTTGATCGCGTTTCTGTTGGGCGCGGGAGTACTGCTCTTTCTCGGACGCGGTTTCGTGCAAGGCTCGGCGCTGGCGACCTGGGGTCTGACGTTTGGAGCCACGACCGCGGTTGCCGTGCTACTGGTCTCGCTTTATCGCGTTCAGCTCGAGCTCAAAGCGAGCCGCCGCCAACTCGCTCGCAAGGAAGCGGAATTGAGTTTCGCCTTGGAAGTGCAGCAGGCACTGTTCCCTCGCCACCTGCCCGACAAAGACGGACTCGAGTTCGCGGCTGTGTGCATTCCGGCGCGAGGCATCAGCGGCGACTACTACGACGTGATGCAGTTTCCCGACGGGCGGCTGGTTTTCGCGATTGCCGACATAAGCGGCAAAGGCATATCGGCGGCGATCCTTATGGCCAACCTGCAAGCCTTGTTGCGAACTCTGGCTGAGACCGGCAATCCACCTTCTGAAGTCTGCAAACGGCTGAACCACCATCTGCATCAAGTGACCGACGCGTCCAAGTTCGCGACCTTCTTCTACGGAGAATGGAACACCGCCGAGCACCGGCTGAGGTACGTCAAAGCCGGACACAACACGCCGATCCTGCTTGGCTCTTTATCCGGAACGCAGTTGGCTGAGGGCGGTTTCCCTCTCGGAATGTTTGCGCAAGCCGAGTTTCAAACGGGGGAAGTGATGTTGCAGCGCGACGATGTGTTGGTGCTGTATTCGGACGGCATCACTGAAGCACTTTCGAGCGCCGGGGAAGAGTTTGGAGAAACGCGTCTGCAAGCCGAAATAGAAAAGAATGCGGGGAAACCGCTCTCGGAGATTCAGGCCGCGATCTTGGAAGCTGTGCGAAGGTGGGCAGGCGATGAACCCGACGATGATATGACTCTGTTGATGGTCAGGGCTATAGAAGCCAAGGAGGAGCAATGAACATTTGCGGGCGCGGACTGCGCGATCACATTCGACTATTGGCGCCGCTGTTCGGTCTCATCACTTTGGTGTGGGCGCTCAGGTGGGCGCTTGACGCCGC
>JADGNW010000056.1 GCA_017883315.1 Blastocatellia bacterium
CGAAATGTATTGATAGGCAGTCTGGTTCTTTAGGGATTCAACACGGGATCATGATGCGATTGATATACATACCTAGCCGTCCCGAATCCGATTGCACTCCCGATCAGCACATCAGAAAGGAAGTGATTGCTACCCGTGAAGCGCGACACACTCACCAAAGCCGCAATCCCGTATGCGGTAAACTGTACCCATCGGTGTCTCCGGTACTCTAGTGCGATCACTGTGGCTACCGCCCACACTGCCATCGAGTGTCCAGAAGGGAATGAGTTGCCTCCTTCAAGGAAATCCCCATGCCCAGAGTCATTGTGCGGCCGCGGACGCTGGCTGATCTCCTTGATGATGGTGGAAACAATGGCCCCATCTATAAGCGCCTCTCCGGCAAGCAAGCCTGTCTCGCGTGCCCTTGGATTGTCAGTGATGCGCCCAACAAGATAGAAAGCTCCTGCCGCGCCAGCGGCTGCATATGCAGATCCGATCTTGCTCACATCGTTGCTTATCCTCAAACGGGTGCCAGTGGAACTGAACTCCAATCCCTCTTCCGTCGTGAGCCGATCAGTGGCAAGAAGAGCACCCGTCCCCCCTGCTAGGGGCACGAGCCACCAGGCGTCTTGCCTGTGAAGATGCAGTGGAGATGTCCATATTGCCCGCTGATCACGCAGAATGTTCGAGAAGAACTGCCGTTCCAGTGAAGGCTTGCTGGTCGACTGTGGGCTGGGAGTGGTAGCAGGCGGCGTTTGTTGCTGCGAGGGTTTGGAAGTTTGGGCCGATGCGCCAACGACGGCAAAAATGGTGAGAGCAAGCGCCAACACACTTCGCTTCAAGTTTGATGAGAGACGTTTCATGACCTACTCCTGACTGATTGGTCACACGGGCGTCCCGTTCAGGATGGCACTTCTGTTGTCACTCGTCAATTGCTGCGAGGATTTCGTCAAGAGACTAAGTCATCCTCTCGGGGCCTGATATGACCACAGTGCTTTCAAACGCGCGATAGCCAAGCCCGTGGCCGGGTCCGTTACATCGGCGGAGTATTCTCTTTGTCGGTTTCCTGTTCCCAGAATTCATGTTCTGTGCACTCTAAAAAAGACCCACGCATTTCTACGCGGGCCTTGTATTTGACGTTCTCGCGAGCTTAGCGCGGGGATTTGTCCCGTCTAATTCCCTTGCCGTCTATTTCCCTTTTCGTATCGCCGGTTCGTCGTGGGATGTCGGCGGTGTCTGCGATGACTAGACCGTCCCTGGTTCTTGTGCCTTACTTCAGTCTTCTGACTCTCCATCGGTCTCTCCTGTGGTTGGGCGGCGAAGGCCGAACCTCCCAATATTGCTAAAGACATTCCTGCTGCGATCAACATTTTCTTCATTTCTTTCTTCCTCTCTTTCTTCCTCTTAAGTTCCATCGGTCCATTCGCTGACTTGGATTCCGATATCCTGTGAACCCGTTGCTATTGACTCGCGATTCATTTTTCGATCAGTTGCATTGCTGCTTTCCGCGAGCCTGAAAGTTCTAGTCATAGTATCGATTCGGACGAAGTTCGTGTCGTGGTTATACCGGTGTGCCGAATTGTACTAGAGGACTAGCGACTGTGCAAAGGAGAGTAGTGCTGATGCGGTTGTATCTTCAATTCGAGCTTTCGCGCCGCGCGCATAGGATGCGAGAAACCACGCGACATCGGCCGGCGAAGCAAGCGGCGCGGCTTGCAGCATCACTCGCTTGAGATATTCGACAAAGCGCTCGCCGTGAGCTTCGACGAATCAGCGTGGATGTTGCGCGGCTTGCCAGAAGTCCTCTTCGCTTTCGGCCAGCCAATACCTCTCACGCTTCTTTGAGGGCCCTTGCCTATCACTGCCCACCATCACGAAGTCGCGATAGTTAGTCACGAGCACCTGAGCGTAACGATCCGAGTATCGCGAGACCTGTTTGCCTTCCGCAATGACAAGGGCGTCGTCTCGCGTCGGATTGATCTCGATCACGTCGCGGGATGAAATCTGACCGCCGATGGGTTCGGTCTTGTCGTGTCTTTGAAACTGATTGGGGGTGAACAGTCCGCCGTCGGGGATCTCTGCCCCACGATTCCTGGGGTTGATTAGAGTGAATGTGCGGTCAACGAGCTCGGCGGCTGTTCAACGCGTTCGGCTTCACGGGCGGGCCGCGCCGCGTTCCTCATGCGCCACAGCAACGTTTGTACTTTCGCCCGCTTCCGCAGGTACACGGAGCGTTGCGCGCTACTGTAGCAACACCCCTTTCGTGCTTCGATCTTCCCTTGAACAAGCCAAGCGTGATCAGCGCCAGCCAGATCAGTACGGCTACCGCGGGTTGCGAGAACGTGTAGCCGTGAAACGCAAGAAAGAAAAAGCTCGACTGGTCGCTGCCTGGCGCGGCTTGCTGTTCGAGCTGCAAGCTTGTCATCTTTGCCCACGCCATCAACGCGCAGACGGTCAGCACGAACATGACCGCGCACCCAATCGCAAGCGCCCGCAGCTTCGCAACCAGAGAGTTCGACCGAGTCACGATCACAAGAGCCATAAGCATCGGCAACCCGTAGGTCACCATGTCGATTCGTAATCCACTCGACTGCAACCTGCCGTTCACCACAAGTTGAACTACTCTGCCTCTTGGCTGGATCGCTACGCGACCATCAAAAAATGTGTATATCCAGCTAGCGCATGTGCCTGCCACCGCCGAGATAGCGCCGAGCGAATACCACCACACGGGAAGAATCACGATGTAGAGACCAAGCGCGAGCGCAAACAGCCTCAGCCATCTATGCCCGCTGATGCCGAACGCCAAACCGCTCGAGCCAGAAGATGAGGATGGCCGTTGAGAGAAGAATGACGATGGTCTGGGCGACGTAGTCATGGATTTGATCGGCTACTGACGGCAAGTACATACCAACATAATAAAGCCCCACGAGGCGAGCGAGGTTGATAGCCTGGATCAGCGGGACTCCGATCGCTAGTCCTATCAGCCTGGCTCGCCACGAGGTAGGGAACGCCAGCACTCCTGCCAGGTATAGGCAGGACGCTTCGACGCCGTCGCATCCCATCGCAATGTCCATCGAGTAACGAGGAGAGGAGACCAGAGCGCCGTTTGCGACGGCACCTGCGCCGAACAGGTTGATGATGGCTGCGACCGCGTTTGCCAGAAACTCAGTGTAGGGATTGATGACTCCCAACCGGACTCTGGGAATAACGCCAAACAACAAGTAACAAGTCGCAAATATCAACACGAACAGCGCCAAAAACCGCAGCGGCTTGCGATTGGCCGTCAAGAAGTTAGTCACTCGCTCACTCGGCAACATGCTCACCGGCCACCTTGCGAGGTTGGCAACGCTTACTCAAGCTTCGTGTTGGCCTTCAAGAGAAGAAGAATGTGCTTGGCGAGCAGCGGCTAGCCATCGTCACTCATTAAGATCTGATCGTCGACGCACACTGCTCAACGCCGCCGCGCTCCGCCAATCAACAAGTGCAGTATGAACGCAGCCACGAGACCTGAAGTGAGAGCGCCGAAAATATCAACCGGGTTTGCCGAAAGCGCAATCAGCGCCAGCGCAATCCCCGCTTCGACGTACATCGCAGTGCGCGCCAGCAGCTTCCAGTCAAGGGCCTTTTCCGTTCCCGTGAACGCGGTAGAAGGAACGGCTGTCGCGAGCGACAGGGCTGCCTTGCTGTGTCCGACCAGGAAGAAGGTGCAAGCAGCAATTATGAGCAGCGCCATCAATATCGCGCCCCACTCCGATAGCGTCGGAACGGTGCCGCCTGGTGGAGGCACTGGAGGCCCACCCGGAAACTGGAGGGAGTACGTTCGGCTGCCGGGACAGCCGTTCGCGTCGGTGGCTGTGATCGTGAAAGTGAAGAGGCCGACCATGGTCGGTGTCCCAGAGATGACGGCGGTCGCGTCGTCGCCTGTCGGGCTAAGCGTCAGGCCGGGCGGCAGCGCCCCGCTCGATACCGTGAAGGTGTAGGGCGGGGTTCCGCCGCTTGCCGTGATCGTCTGGCTGTAGAAGATCCCGAGGGCAGCGGGGGGCAACGTTGCCGGGTTCACTGTGATGAAAGGGCAGCCGGGCACGACCGGGATCACGATGGAGTACGGCCGGCTGCCGGGACAGCTATTGGCGTCCGTGGCTGTGATCGTGAAGTTGAATTGGCCGGCCGTGGTCGGCGTCCCCGAGATGACCCCAGTCGTCGCGTTAAGCGTCAGGCCGGGCGGCAGTGCCCCGCTCGAAACCGTGAAGGTGTATGGCGGGGTTCCGCCAGTGGCCGAGACCGTCTGGCTGTAAGGCGTCCCGATGATACCGGGGGGCAGCGTTGCCGGGTTGACTGTGATGACGGGGCAGCCGGGCGCGCCCGCCATCGTGATGGAGTACGGCCGGCTGCCGGGGCAGCCGTTCGAGTCAGTGGCGGTGATTGTGAAGTTGAAGGTCCCCGCCGCAGTTGGCGTCCCCGAGATGACGCCAGTGGTTGCGTTGAGCGTCAGGCCGTTCGGCAGTGCCCCGCTCGAAACCGTGAAGGTGTATGGCCCGGTTCCGCCGACGGCCGAGACCGTCTGGCTGTAAGGGGTTCCGACGACACCGTTCGGCAGCGTGGCCGGGTTCACCGTGATGACCGGACAGGCGAAGTTAGGCCCGCACACGGCGACGTTGTTGGTATCCATCGTCACGGCGCCATTTCGCGCCAGGACTCTACCGGAGACGTTTGCACCGGTATTCAGCGTGATGCTGGTGAGTGCCAGAATGTTCCCTACAAAACTGGTGCCTGAGCCGAGCGTCGCAGAGCTGCCGACCTGCCAAAATATGTTGCAATTAGTACCGGGATTGATCACTTGAACAGTCGCGCCGCTCGCGGTCGTGAGCGTGCTCCCGATCTTGAAGATGAAGAGCGAATTGGCGTTGCCCAGGGCATTGAGAGTGAGTGTTCCGGTCAACTGCGCCGACGACGAAAAACAATACACCCCGGGCGTCAGCGTGAGGCCACCCAGATTCTGACCGGTCAAGTCGACAGTGCACGCCGTGCCCGCAATGGCATTGTACGCAGTGGTGACATCACTCTGAGCCTGAGCTGCGACTGCATCGTTCAAGTGTATCGTTCCGCCGGTCACTATCCCCGGAGGAAAACCCGTAACCGAAGAGCCTGGGCTGACGCCAAGGTTTCCGGTGACGGTGGTCGCGCCAGTATTGGTTACAGTCGAACCAGCCAGGACCCCGAAGCTCTGCGCCGTACCCAGTGATATCTGAGCCATCGCAGGGGAGGCGCCGAAAACAAATAACCCGAACGCAACGGTAGCGCAGAGACTCAAATACTTGCGGTTGAAGTTCATGGATCTTACCTCCCCGACATCATTGATCGCGTTTTAGGAAGGCACTATAGCGCCCAACTGCAACCGCGTCAAGAAGTTCGATAATAACGAAGGTGGAGTATATTGATCATTATCACAATTAACGCGCCGTTTGGCTTCGAGCCTGCGTTGGTAAGCGGCATTACTTCGTTCCTTGCCGAAAGTTGCGTTAAGCAACAAAGGAATGCTCAGTGATGTTAAGAGCGTTCAAAATTCCAAAGCGCGTTGTTTGCGCGGGGCGCTGCCGGCGCAAAGCCCAGCTTCCCCTTGCCGGTCTTTGCAGCGCATAGTCTCTGACGGCAGTGGCAATTCGTCTTTGGTACAAGTCCGAAGAGACCTGCGCCGAGAACTCAATGCCGCTGTCCTCTGGCTCTCGTGTCCATCAGAGTCGATGCATTGCCCCCATCCGGCAGCGCCCGACGCAAACACTCGCGGCAGCGACTCGCTGGCTGGCATCGAAAGAGAGTGGTCGATTCACCTAGTCGTTACTCGCTGAGGATAAAGTGTGGGGACATTGCTTACGATCAAACACTACTTTTCGATCCGTCTCTTGATAAGGGCACCAACTACGCTCGCCAAGTCTAACTTGGAAAGATAGCGCCCTCAATCGGGAAATACCTGATCGGGAAAACCCTGAGGAGTGAGGAGTGATGATTGAAACGTGATGCGTGATGAGTGAAACGTGATGCGTGATTAAGTGATGCGCGATCCCTGATGCGTGATCCGTGACGCACCAAGTTTCACGCATCACATTTCACGTTTCACGCTTCACTCACGCTCTCAATTAGCGCTCGCCTTTCGGTTGCGTTCTCCCAGTCTTCGTCGAATACCCGCTCGATCTTTCGCGCCATCGCGTCATCTTCCACGATTATCCCGACCTCGCGCCGCCGATCCATGCTGACCGGGCGAATATTCTGACTGCCGATGAAGAACCTCGTGCCGTCAACGACGATGCACTTGGCGTGAAGCTTATAACGAGCAAGCTTGCGGACGTGATAATTCGGGACCACGTCGTTATAAGAAGTATCGTTGCTGATTATCTTGATGCTGCACCCGACCGAGGCCTTGCGCAGCAGAAGCCCGATAGCTTGCTGGTCTTGCACCTTTGCGTCGAGTATCCGAATCGTTCGTTCCGCTGAAGCCAGCAAAGCGAGCATTTTTTCGCGGCTGTTGTGGGGGCTGATTACCAGCGGCAGGTCGCCCGGCTTGAAGACCTCGCCCGACCAGTCTGCGTCGAACAGACGGCTCAACTCGGTTGCGATTTCAGGGTCCCGAATCAGCAGGCCGAAGTCCCGTGCGTAGTGAAGGTTCTTTTGAGTAGGATTGAAGGTCAAGATCAAAGACAGCCCGTTGTCGATGGTCATGATCTTGTAGTGATAGCGCTTGATCTTCTCCTTGCGCGCGCGAGGAACTCGGACTTCGATGCCGACCTTTGAGAGCTCTTCCGACAGCTTCCTGTTCCTTTTGGTCCAGCCTTTCGACGCTGGAGCGACCAGAGCCTGCACTTTGACGCCGCGAGAAACGGCATAAGTCATCGCCTCGCGAATGATTGGATCGTTCATGCGAAAGATCGTCATCTTGATGGTTGCGACAGCGCTGTCGATCGCATCGACCAAAGGAAAAAAGCTGTCGCCAGGCTGGACTATCAGCGACAGGTTTTGGACCTTATTGTATGCGTCCATCGGAGCGAATGTTCTCGGTAGTCAAGATTGAGAGACCGCCAATGTCCACGACGCGGCAAAACGGGAGTGCAACGCGTGCCCTAACGTTTACCACAGGCATCCGGTGAAAGGCAAAAGAAGAAGAGGTCAGAGGTCAGAAGTCAGAGGTCAGAGGTCCCAAGATTCTGTCGCTGCAGCGCAGCTCGTGACCTGGTGAATATGCTGACTTCTGACCTCTGACCTCTGATCTCTCACCTCTGACTTCTGACTTCTGACTTCTGACTTCTGCCTTCGTTGGCTATAATCCCAGCGGAGATATTATGCAGAGCACGACAGCGATCAACGAAACGGTAGAGTTACTTGCTCGCATCGAGGCGCGCGAGCGATTGAGCCTTGAAGAGTGGAAAGCGGTTGAGGACTCAGCGCCGACCGAGGAGCTGGGACGACTTGCCGATGAGCTTCGAAAGACGCTGCATCCGGACGACGTTGTGACCTACGTAGTCGACCGGAATGTGAATTACTCGAACGTCTGCGTTTCGGTGTGTACCTTCTGCGCGTTCTATCGCAAGCCCGGCTCGCCCGAGGGCTACGTGCACAACTACGAAGAGATATTCAGCAAGGTCGAAGAGATGATCGAGCTCGGCGGCAGCGGAGTGTTGATGCAGGGTGGTCTTCATCCCGATCTGCCGCTCGATTATTACACCGGGCTTCTGCATGAACTGAAGACGCGATACGGAATTCATCTGCATTGCTTCTCGCCGCCCGAGCTTGATCATCTGGCGAAGATCACCGGGCTCGGCGTCGAAGGCGTGCTGCGCGAACTCCGCGCTGCGGGGTTGGATTCGATACCTGGCGGCGGCGGAGAGATTCTGGTGGACGAGATCCGACGCAAGCGTCGCACACATTGCAACACCGAAGAATGGCTTAACGTGATGGACGTCGCTCACAAGCTCGGCATACCGACTACCGCGACGATGATGTTCGGAATGGGCGAGACTCGCGATCAGCGGCTGATGCACTTCGAGCGGCTGCGTGAGCTTCAAGAGCGCAATCCGGGATTCGTATCGTTTATTCCATGGACGCTTCAACCCGACAACACACCGATCGGCAAGCGCTTCCCCGATCGGATTCCGGGTGATGAGTACCTGAGATGGCTTGCGATCGGGCGGCTCTATCTCGACAGTATCCCCAACGTTCAGGCTTCGTGGCTGACTCAGGGTCTTGATGTTGGGCGGCAAGGCTTACACTACGGGGCGAATGATCTGGGCAGCACGATGATTGAAGAAAACGTCATCACTCCCGCCGGAGCTAATCATCGCGCTACCGAGATAATGCTTTGTGAGGCGATTGTCGCTGAGGGATTCCGACCGATGAAGCGACGAGCAGATTACGTGCGGCTCGACCGGTGACGTCATTTTCCATTTGTCATCTGTCATTTGTGATTCCAATGGCAAATGACAAATCTCAAATGATATATGGAAAATGTTGTGATCTCCGTCGGAGCCATCATTAGAATGAAACCTGAAGAAGCAAGACCACGACCGGACTCGCTTGGCGACATGAGCCCCCAAGACTTTCGCCGCTACGGCCATCAAGTCGTCGATTGGATTGCCGATTACCTGGCTCACCCCGAACGCTATCCTGTGCGCTCTCAAAATCAGCCCGGCCAGGTAAAGAACGCCTTGCCTTCCGAAGCGCCCGAGCGTGGCGAGGCAATGGAAGCGATGCTCGCTGACCTCGATCGCATCATCGTTCCGGGTGTCACCCATTGGAATCATCCCGGGTTCTTTGCATACTTCGCGACAAGCGGGTCAGCGCCTGGAATCCTTGGCGAGATGCTGGCCGCGGCTTTCAACGTGAACGCAATGCTGTGGCGCACGTCACCTTCAGCAACTGAGCTCGAAGAAGTCACCATATCGTGGCTGCGACAGATGCTTGGGTTGCCGGAAGGGTTCAGTGGAGTCATCTATGACACCGCTTCGATCTCGAGCCTTTGCGCGATCGCTGCTGCTCGCGAAGCTGTAAGCGACTTGCGTGTGCGCGAAGAAGGGCTCGGTACATCGAACACCCGTCTGCGATTGTATTGCTCCGAACAAGCGCATTCCTCGATCGATAAGGCGGTCATCACCCTGGGCATCGGACAAGAGGGCGTTCGTAAAATCGGGACCGATTCCGAGTTCCGAATGGACGCCAGCTCACTCGCACGAGCGATTGAAGAAGACCGCGCAAACGGATGGCAGCCGTTCTGCGTTGTAGCGACCGTGGGCACTACTTCGACGACGAGCATCGACCCGGTGCCGCAGATCGCCGAGATCTGTCAACGTGAAGGCCTGTGGCTTCACGTCGACGCGGCGTACGGCGGATCGGCGGCGGTCGTGCCCGAGATGAAGTGGATTCTCGACGGATGCGAGCACGCCGATTCAATCGTTATGAATCCGCACAAATGGATGTTCGTTCCGGTCGATCTGAGCGTGTTGTTCTGCAAGCGAATGGACGTGCTTCGGCAGGCGTTCAGCCTCGTGCCCGAGTACCTGCGAACGAGTGACGCTGACCAAGTTCAAGACTTCATGGATTACGGCCCGCAACTCGGGCGTCGCTTTCGCGCAATCAAGCTGTGGTTCGTGTTGCGCTATTTTGGCGTCGAAGGACTTGCGGCGCGAATTCGCGAACACATAACGATGGCTCGCGAATTCGCCGAGTGGGTCGATCTCAGCCCGGACTTCGAGCGGCTGGCGCCGATACCTTTCAGCGTCGTTTGCTTCAGGGCTCATCCACAGAGAATCTCAAACGAAGCAGAGCTGGACACATTGAATGAACGCTTGATGGAGGAAGTGAACCGCAGGGGCAAGGTCTATCTGTCGCACACAAAACTCAAGGGAGTATTCACGCTTCGTCTTGCAATCGGAAACATTCGAACGACTCGCGAGTATGTGAAGCTTGCGTGGGATGAGTTGAATGAGGTGCTTGCGACAGCTAATAGAGGATAGAGGATCGGAGATTGAGGTTAGCTAGTTCGACCATCTTCTAGCCTCGATCTCTCACGAGACGAATCACCGCGAAAAACTTATTGATTCAATATCACTCCACTTAATATCGACCTTGCTCGCAGACCCTAGCTTGACCGCAATCGAGTCGCCGCTGAGCGTAAATTCTTTGCATCTCAAGTCGCTTCCACCCTTCAGCTTTATCCTGATCGATTCGGTTTCGGTTGAAGATGAACTAATCTCCGCCGTGTCGTCTGCAGCGATGACGGCGTAGGACTTGGGTACGGCATCGATTGCTTCGGTCATAACGAGACGAAGCGCGCCGTTGGATTCATCTCGAGAGAGCGTGCGGCCTCGAAGCGTGCTGCCGTTCTTGAGCTTGATTACGAAGCCGGGCTGACCGGCGTCCTGCGCGGCGATCGGAACTGCAAGTATGAGAGCTGCAATGGTGAAGAGAAAGATTGTTTTGATTTTCATTTGTCGCGTTTCTTCTCGTACACGGATTTCAATTTGTCCAGATAGTCCTTGCGGTCAACGGCATAGTACACGGCGCTCGGTCCCGAATCAACCAGCCCGGCGATGGCCTGTTCGAAGCCTTCGGAGAGGTCTTCAGCGTCGATGACCTTCGCATCAAAATATCCAATTCGCCGCAGCCTTCTGATCAGTTCCTGAAACGTCAGTCTTCCCTCGAACGTCCGGCCGCCGTGCTGATGCGAGCGCGAGAGCAAATGCTGGACGAGGATCACATCACCGTAGAGCGCGGGCGAAACGTACAACCACCCGTCTGCATAGCGCCAACTGTCCTCAACTTGCCGCGAGAGTTGAACGCGCTGCACTCCGTTTTGAAGAATCGTGTCCCAGTCGTTAGACGGGGCTGCGCGCTTGATGTGCGACACCGCGGCGTTGAGCAGCCACCCATCGTTGTCAAAGGCCAAACTGCGATTCAATCGCTCGAGCCACTCGGAAAAAATTTGCATCTTGGTTCGCTCGGGACTCCATAGCGCGAAGCGCTCCGATTGTTTCCTGAGCGCGGCCCAGAGTTTCTTTCGCTCTTTTTCAAACGACGGATGCGCATCGATGCGCAGTGCATGAAACTCAGCGAACCATCGCTTCGGCCCGTTGCAATAAGGACAATGGTCGAGGTTCGATTCAGCTAAGAAGTGAGGCCGGGACGTTGCCGCGCCCGAGAAATCGACTTCTTCCGGCGTGTGCTTCCTTAATTCGCTGTATGCCGTCCGAGGTGTTAGTTTAAGCTGTTTGGTGAAAACGTCGAACGCGCACTTCAGACAAATCTTAAGAGTAGTCCTGGAAACAGCGGAGCTGGGAATCGAGTCGAAGCTGATTTCAGGCTTCTTCATAAGAACTGTGGGCAGGTGGAGTTGAGATGGTTGAAATGGCTGCCTACTGCACGCTGCCTACTGCCTACTGATCTTGGTGGGGATGGTGGGAATCGAACCCACACAAGGTTACCCTTAAAGGTTTTTGAGACCTTCGCGTCTGCCAGTTCCGCCACATCCCCGTTCAAAACTTCAACATCCTTGAGTGACCAGCATTCTAGCTTTCGAAGCGAATGGCGGTCAACCAACGCCTGCTCCTGCATCAGGCTGAAAAGCCGAGGAGAACCACGCTTGACTGCCCCTGACCGCCATGGTACCGTCGCACTTTCCCAGGTAGTTAGCAGTTGAAAACCGAAAGGAGCGTAAGCCGTGGCAAGCCTCCAAGCTCGTAGCCCGTTACGCAGTGCCCACCCGCTGTTCTTTGTTAATAAGTTCCTGTCGTTTGCCGCATTCGCCCTGTTGCTCGGCATCGGATGGATCGCTCTCAGTTATTTGAAGAGCGACGTGATTGATCGATGGCGAAGCGCGCCGCCTCAAAGCACGACGGTCTCAAAGGCCGCTACTGTTCCAGTCAATGACGTCAACTCGCCCGAGGTGAAACAACTGGCCGCGCCTGTCAGGCTAGTCTACTCGTGCGCCTCGGATGGTGAGTTCTATCACGGCTCAACGCATTTGCCCGGACGTTGTGAGCGCACCGCGCTGAGCGAAGAGGCCGCGATCCAGCGCGGCTTGAAGCGCTGCAAGGTCTGCTTCCCGGACTAACAGAATTTCGGATTGCTTCGTAGTGGCGAATTCATTCGCTTTGCTCGCTGACGAAACGAATGAATTCGTTTACTACGAAGTGGCTGCCCCGCAATCAAAACGGTGGCATCTCTGCTTCTTCGAAATGCGAGAACGCGCGCAGTTCTCGAAATCGGGCATTGATTTCATCGTAGGTCAGCCTGCGCATCCGCTCGCATCCGAACTCTTCTACATTAAACGACGCCATCACCGATCCGTAAATGATCGCGCGTCTGACCGCCGCTTCGTCCGTCGCGTTGGTGGCAGCAAGATACCCCATGAAGCCGCCCGCGAAGCTGTCGCCTGCTCCGGTCGGATCAAATACTTCTTCCAGCGGATAAGCCGGCGTAGCAAAGTAAGAATGCCCGGTGAACATCGCCACGCCATACTCGCCGCGTTTGACGACGAGACGCGTCGGACCCATTGTAAGAATGCGGCGCGCCGCTCGTACGAGGTTGGCTTCCTTACCGATTTCCCTCGCCTCCGCGTCGTTGATTATGAGCAGGTCAACTCGCTTGAGCATCTCACCCAATTCATCGGGCGTGTTGTTGATCCAGTAGTTCATCGTGTCCGCCGCGACTAGCTTTGCTCCAACCTGCTCGCGTACTTCTACCTGAAGCTGCGGCTGTATGTTACCGAGGAATAGATAAGGCGTCTCTTTTGCGTCAGCAGAAAGCTTAGGCTTGAAGTCCGCGAACACATTCAACTGAGTGTCTCGCGTTTCGGCGACGTTCAGGTCATAGCCATATTCGCCGCTCCAATAGAAACTGCGGCCGGACACACGTTCCAGGTCCGATATGTCTACTTCGCGATCTGAGAACACGGCTTCTTCTGCCGGCCCGAAGTCATCCCCCACTACGGCGACGACTCTGACCTTGGTAAAAAAAGAAGCGGCGACGCTGAAGTACGTCGCCGAGCCGCCGAGTATTCGATCTCTTTCTCCGAAAGGCGTCTTGACTGAATCGAACGCCACGGAGCCCACCACCAGAATTGACATCTATAGTATTACCTCGATCCAATATCACGAGGAGCGTGACACCGCGAACGGACGAAACGCTAACTCTTTCGCCGCGTCTCCGTGTCGCGCCGTCTCCCCGTCTATTTCTTGTCCGTCGCCACTTTCATTTCGTCGAGCCGCTCGCGTGCCTTCTTCGCAAACTCGCTCTCCGGATATTCCTTCAACAGCTTGTTGTAGTACTCGACTGCCTTGTCGTCCTTCTTGAGCTTCAACTGAGCCTCGCCCATCAAGAACACTACTTCATCGATTCGAGAGAACTCCGGATACGTGTCTATGATTTCCTGCAAGCGGTCGCGAGCGCCTTCGTATGCCTTGCGCTTGACCAGGTACCACCGGGCGACATCGAGATTGTGTTTTGCGGCGACCTCCATCGTCGAATCGCGAGGCGGCGCCATCGGTTTTGCCGGACCCTGCGCGAGTCCGGCTGAATTGCAGATATCCAAAACGAAGACAACCAGCACAAGCCTTGTGGCAAAGAACTTCATGCCGCGCATAGTTAACACCTCTGGTTCAACTGACGTATTTACCAATGATCGCCTTCAGCCGCTCTTTTGCTTCGGGCGCGATCTTGTCGGGAGACGTGATGATAGCGTGTTTAAGAGCACTGCCGCACTTACACCGTTGATCCGCGCCGGCGATCCGGCCGATCGTGCTCGCTATCAGCTTCTGCGCGTTCTCAGCGTTGCGATTCAAGAACTCGATTATCATCTCGACTGTCACCGAATCATGATCCGGATGCCAGCAATCGTAATCCGTCACCAGCGCGACCGTCGCATAGCAGATTTCGGCTTCGCGCGCGAGCTTCGCTTCCTGAAGATTGGTCATGCCGATGACCGACATTCCCCACGAGCGATACAACTCCGATTCCGCTTTTGTCGAAAACGCCGGACCTTCCATGCAGATGTAAGTGCCGCCGCGATGAATATCGATTCCCTTGAGATCGGCTCGGGCAGCCTGTTCCAGGGCATCCGCCAGATCGCGGCACACCGGGTCGCCGAACCCGACGTGCGCTGCGATCCCTTCGCCGAAGAACGTAGATTTGCGCTGGCGCGTGCGGTCAAAGAACTGGTCGGGAAATACGATGTCCATCGGCTTGAGCTCTTCACGAAGCGAGCCAACCGCGCTTGCCGAGATGATCCGCTCGACTCCCAGCAGCTTCATCGCGTAGATGTTTGCTCGGAACGGTATCTCGGTCGGTAGGAGCTTGTGCCCTCGTGCGTGACGCGGAAGGAACGCGACTCTAATGCCGGCAAGTGTGCCGATGATGAACGAGTCCGACGGATCGCCAAACGGAGTTGATAAGCTTACTTCTTCAACAGCGCTAAGCTCGGGCATCTGATAAAGCCCGCTTCCGCCGATTACTCCGATCATCGCATCTGGCACTGTTCTTCTCCTCCGAGGCCAGCCGCAGACTTGAACAGTCCGCGGCCGGCTGGGTCGACTGGCGCTTTGCCTCTGGTTACGTCGGTCAAGCGCTTCGAGGACGGGGCACGGTGCGGAAACTTCCGGCCCGATCGCGCGATCTAAGACTCGAGGTCTGAGGCTGACTGGCCACCTTCGGCGTTGCGTCAAAATTCTCCGGAACTACAACGTCGCTCTTATCGGAGATCTCTGTGATTCGTGCTTCAAGCTTTTCCTGCTTCAGCTTGTCAACAATCTGCTGGTGCACCTTTTGATCCGTTGAAGGATTCGCGCCCGTGCGCTTCTCTTCAAGTTTGATAATGTGAAAGCCGAATTGCGTCTCGACCAGATCGCTGACCTCACCCGGTTTGAGCGCGAACGCAGCCTTGTCAAACTCGGCGACCATCTTGCCGCGACCGAAGAAGTCGTATTCACCACCCTTGTCTTTCGAGCCCGGATCGTCTGAATTCTCCTTGGCCAGCTTGGCGAAGTCCTCGCCCTTGCGAACGCGATCCAACAGCTCTTGAGCTTTCTTGCGCGCTTCGTCTTTAGTCAGCGTCTTAGGTTTCTCGGCTGGCTTCTTGTCCTTGGCGTCTTTTGCGTCCGCCTCGGGCTCAGCGTCCTCTTTTGGTTGCGTGCTAATCAGAATGTGGCGCACGTGAACTTCATCGAAATCTGTCGGATGGTCGTTGTAGTACTGCTCGACCTCGGCGTCGCTAACCAGCTTGTCGGCATTCTTCTGAAGCTCGCTCAGATAAGCGCCCGCAAGCACCTGAGATCGATCGAGTATCATCTGCAATCTGGTAGTATCATCGCGATCCATGCCTTCCTTGCGCGCGCGCTCGGCGATCACCTTGAACTCGCCGTATTGTTTCTTCAGCTCTTCTCTCTGCGGCCCCTGGGCCTGCTGCTGAAATCGAGGATTGCCTTGCAAAAAGTCATCAAAGTCTTTCGGGTGAGCCTGGTTATAGGCGTTCACCTCGTCGTCGCTGGCTTTCGCATCGGCATTCTTTTTCCGATATGCGTTGTTCAAATCCATGTCTTGTTGAAACGATAGCTGCGACTTGATGTCGGGATGCTCGGCGTAGCCCTCCTGCTCAGCAACCTGAGCGACAGCCAAAAGCTTCTTGATCTCACCGACGAGCTTTTTCTTCTCTTCGGGATCGGATGCGATCTGTTGCTGCTTCTGAGCCGGCACAAGCTCCTGGAAGATAACCTGCATATCGTGCGGCGTAAGCTTGACGGTACGCGCGCCGGAACTTGAGCTTTGAAGGATCAGCCCGCCAACGCCGATCGCCAGGACCAGCGCAACCGCAGCGATCACTTTACCGGATACGCCGGACTTGGACTTGGCTAAAGGCATCGGCTTAGCGGGAGGCTGAGGTTTAGCCTCGGGCTCCTCTTTACTATCCGACGCTTCGACCTGGTTCCCCGCTTCAGAAGCTTCTTGCTCATCCGGCGCTTCGACCTGCTTCCCCGCTTCAGAAGCTCCTTGCTCACCCGACGCCTCGACCTGGTTCGGATCTTCAGAGTCATTTGTATTGAGAGTCATTTGTTCTCCTTATGATGTTCTCGCCTTCTCGACCAGTTCGACGAGAACCCCATGTGCGCTCGCCGGATGCAGAAAGGCAACAAGTTTTCCTTCAGCGCCGCGCCGCGGATAGCCTTCAAGCAACCGCACGCCGCGCGACCTGAGTTCGTCCAGTTTAGATGCGAGGTCATCGACCTCATAACAGATGTGATGCAGCCCCTCACCACGCTTCGCGATGAAGCGGCCAACCGGCGTCTCCCCTGAAACCGGCTCCAGAAGCTCGATTCGTGCCTCGCCGACTGGAAGCAGCGCGACGCGAACGCCCTGATCGTCAACCGTCTCCGTTCCCGCAAGCTCGAGCCCGAGCCCCTCGCGATAGAACGCTAGCGAATCCGAAATGGACTTAACGGCAATTCCGAGATGATCGATTTTCATAGTCCGTAGTCCGTAGGCCGTAGTCAGTCGTCCGGGTCCGTGGCTACGGACTACGGACTATCTTCGGACTACGGACCAATCCCTAACCTTTCAATTATCTCATCAACAACCGAGTACGGATCGCGGCGGCGTTCGGCTACCGAACACGCCATCTCGCGCAGCTCCTCTTCGGTCACGCTCCTGGTTATCGCCGTCTGAAGCAGCCGCTCGCGCAGCAATTCAATGATGCGATGCTCCGCGATGCGCGCGCGCTTACCATCAGACTGTTCGCAATGCGACGCATTGAATTCTTGATAGTCGCCGATCGCGCCAGCGAGCGCTTCGGTTCCACTGCCTTCAGTCGCTACAGTTTTAACTATTGGCGGCGTCCAACCATCGGGCCGTTCCGAGATCGACAGCAACATCTCAAGCTCGCGTTCGGTTCTCAAGACTCCGTCGCGATCCGCTTTGTTGATAGCGAAGACGTCGCCGATCTCCATTATTCCCGCCTTCATCGCCTGCACTCCATCTCCCATTCCCGGCACAAGCACGACGACGGTTACATCGGCGGTCTTGACGATGTCGACTTCATCCTGGCCGACGCCTACTGTTTCAATGATGACTTTATTATAACCGGCGGCATCCAGTATCGCTACCGCGTCAGTCGTAGCGCGCGCGAGCCCGCCCAGATGTCCGCGCGAAGCCATGCTTCTGATAAAGATTCCCGGATCAGTCGCCATGTTCTGCATCCGTATGCGATCGCCAAGCAGCGCCCCCCCAGTGAAAGGACTCGAGGGATCAACGGCGATTACGCCCACACGTTCGTCGCGGGTTCTGTAATACGCGGCTAGCCGGTCGACAAGCGTGCTCTTGCCCGCGCCGGGGGCGCCCGTGATACCGATTACCAAACCTCTGCCGGTGTGAGGGAAGATTTCTTTGAGCAGGTCAGCCGCGCCAGCGCTCGCGTCTTCGACCAAGCTAATCGCCCGGCCGATTGAGCGTTTATCACCGGCGAGAATCTTCTTTGATAATGAGTCCATTAGTGATGCGTGAAACGTGAAGCGTGATTCACGCCTTCAAAATCTGGCGCGCGATCACCGTGCGCTGTATCTCGCTTGTGCCTTCGCCGATTGTGCACAGCTTCGAATCACGCCAGAATTTTTCAGCAGGATAATCCTTAATGTATCCGTAGCCGCCGTGTATCTGTACGGATTCTTCGGAGACGCGCACGGCTACCTCGCTCGCGTACAGCTTCGCCATCGAAGACTCTTTTGTAGTCGGCTTGCCGGCGTTCTTCATCGCTGCCGAGCGATAAGTCAGCAAGCGGGCGGCGTCAATCTGAGTGGCCATATCCGCAAGCTTGAACTGGATCGCCTGAAACTCAGCGATCGGTCTTCCAAACTGCTGGCGCTCTTTTGAGTATTTCAACGCTGCTTCGTAGGCGCCCTGCGCGATACCAACCGCAAGCGCCGCGATGGAAACTCTGCCGCCGTCCAGGACCTTCATCGCTTGAATGAATCCCTGACCGGGCTCGCCGATCAGATTGGCGTTTGGCAAAAAGCAATCATCAAACACTAGAGAGGCCGTATCGCTCGCGCGCATACCGACTTTGTTTTCTTTCTTCGCAACCGAGAAACCTTTGGTCCCACGCTCGACGATGAATGCTGAGATCCCGTGAGAGCCGGCGGCTCGATCCGTTATCGCGAGCACAACCGTTGTCTCAGCGAACGTCGCGTTGGTAATGAAATTCTTGGAACCGTTCAGCACCCAGCCGCCGGCTCGACGGGCGGCCGTCGTAAGCATCGAGCTGGCGTCAGAGCCGGAACTCGGCTCGGTCAGACCCCACGCGGCAAATTGTTCGCCCCTGGCAAGAGGAACGAGGTATTTCTGCTTCTGCGCTTCGCTTCCTGCGATGAAGATGTGGCCGGCGCCGAGCGAGTTGTGCGCAGCCATCGCGAGCCCAATCGACGGATCGACGCGCGAGAGTTCTTCGATGATCGTCGCGTATTCAATGTAACCCATTCCCGCGCCGCCGTATTCTTCGGAGACCAACACGCCCATGATCCCGAGCTCGGCAAACTTGGGCCGCAGATCGACCGGAAAGTGAGCTGCTTCGTCCCACTCCGAAACGTGAGGCGCAAGTTCGGCTTCAGCGAACTCGCGAATCGTCCGTTTGATTTGTTGCTGTTCCTCGTTTAACTCGAAATCCATGGTTCCTCCACGGTTAGAGCGCTCAGCCCGTGCTCGCCGCACATGTGATGACCCAAGGGCTGCGCGAACTAAACATTCTACACGCGCGGAAGGGAAAAATCATGCTTGACAGCCGGCAGCAAACTGTCAATCCTTAAAGCCTGGAAGCGATTCGGCCTGGGCGAGCTTACTTCCCATCACTGTTATGATCTCACAGGAGGGTGCATGGATATCGAAGGCACTATGGAGTTCATTCTCGACCAGCAGGCTCGAACCAGTGGGATTCTCGCGAACTTGGCGGAGCGTCAGGGGAATATCGAAGAAACCACGCAGAGTTTGGCAGAGCGTCAGAACAGGTCGGAGCAGATAGTTCTGGAGCTGGGGCAAATCATGTTGGAGGTCGCGAACGCCCAGCAACACGCCAGTGAGATACTCACAACCCTAGCTGAACGGCAAGTCGCCACCGAAGAAGCCTTGCGCCGACTAGCCGAGCGCCAGGGCACGACCGAGGAGAACCTCAATGTGCTGCTCATAACAGTGGAGCGGCACATATCAAACCACAACTAGTCTGTGGATCACCCTGCCCTTTTGGCATTCCGATATCGAGGAGGCGGCTTGGCGTTTGTGTGGCGTGGCCTTGCCTCCTTGGGCTTGCCAGGTGTCCTTGCAGGAGGCGCCTGGAAGAACCGCTTCACTTCAACCGGCGTGAGTTCGCGATGGCCGCCGAACGCGAGACCGACGTCGGTGATGTGACCGATACGAAC
>JADGNW010000363.1 GCA_017883315.1 Blastocatellia bacterium
TATCGTGATCGATATCTTTTCTCGGGCGATCATCTCTGGGGCTCCGAAGCGTACGATTCGCTCCATGCCTCGCAATCGGTCTGCTGGTATTCGTGGGCCGAGCAGATCCGTTCAATTGAGCGCCTGCTCGATTATCGGTTCGAGTGGGTGTTGCCTGGACACGGCCGACGCGTTCATCTAAGCTCGTCGCTCATGCGCGATCAGCTCGAGCAGTGCGTGGCTCGAATGAGGCGTCAATCGCGCGCGGCAAGTTAGTTTTCCACTGGCTCCCAACCTGGAACTTAGGAAAGGCTCTACCGTTGCGTTCTATTACTTGCTCTCGAATGGTGTGGCGCAAACTTCTTGCGACGGGCTTCGTCATCGCGCTGGGCTTCGCGGCGTTTGGTCAGAGCCAACCGGCTAAGGAAACATCGCTTCGGGCACGCCTCGGTTTCAGACTCTTCAAAGACGATCGCTTCTCCTCACCGCAAGGTGATCTCCAGAACAGTTGCAGCTCTTGCCACCTGTCCGATGAAGACCCGCAGGGCATGCGAGCGCATACCGATTTCTTTGCTCGAAGCTGGGTGCCCTGGCGCTCGGGCGACCCTCGCAGGGACGAGCTTCGCAATTCACCGACGATCCTCGACTCAGCCCTGATGCCGCGGCTTCACTTCGATGGTGAATTCAGTTCGTTGGAAGGTCTGGTGAAAGGGACACTCGCGGGACGTCCGATGGGTTGGCTGCCCGGCGAGGAGGAGCTGTCATTCGAGCGAGTCCGCGGAATCATTTTGAAGGACACCGGCGACGGCGCGAATTCCGATAGCAGCTATCCCGCGCTCTTCAAGGCTGCGTATGGCGTGGACACTGAACGGCTCAGCAAGTCCGAACTGATTGAGCTGGCCGTAAGAGCGATCTCGGATTATCTAAGAACTTTGAAGACCGCGCGAACGACTCCCTATGATCGCTTCGTTCAAGCAAACGCGCTGGCCTCGGGTCCGGAAGGAAGTGAGGATCCAAAGCATTTCGCGAGTCGCCTGCTGAACAAGATTGCAGTCCTTGAAAAGACACGAGCGCTCAAACTACCAGGTGGTTTTGACGCGGTTGCGCTGAAGGGAATGAAAGTGTTCTTCCGCGCTGACGGAATCGGTTCTCGAGGAAACTGCGCAACCTGTCACACGCCTCCATTGTTCACGGACCTTTCGTTTCACAACATGGGCATCAGCCAAACCGAATACGACCATGTTAATGGGGAGCGCAGTTTCGCGGCGCTCGAGATTCCCGGCGCCGCGCAAGCGGAACGGCCCTCGCGACAGTTCCGCGAGACTCCTTCGCTGCAAAAGCCGCGATGCGCCGATCTCGGCTACTGGAATTTTGTAGACCTTAGCAACTCTCCCCTTCGTCGAGCCGGCGAGAGCGACGACCGCTTTCTGCAACGAATGATCGCCACGTTCAAGACGCCTACGCTTCGCAATCTGGCTTTCACGTCTCCCTACATGCACACGGGTGGCTTCACGACGCTCGAGAGCGCATTGACCGAGCTTATGCGTTTGAGCGAGATGGCTCGCGCGGGTCAAGTCCGGGAGGGCGATGAGGAGTTGGCGCAGATCATCATACGCGAAGCGGACATAAGTTCACTGGTCGCGTTCTTGACGACGCTGAACGAAGAATTAAAACCGGGCCAAAAGTACTAGCTGCGAAACAGACTTGCTCGGACGTTGGACCTTCGAATGATGCCACGATTGCGCGGAGTCTTCCTGCTTGCGTTTTGGTTCACCTCCATTGCGCTAATAGCGCCGTTCCTGATAGCGCTCGTTGTCATCACCAAAAACGAGAACTTGCTTTATTCTCCCGTTCGACTTTTCATTCGCGCGGGCCTCGCGATGGTACGAGTCCGTGTCGAAGTAAGTGGACTCGAGCGCCTTGATCCGAATCAGACTTACATTTTCACCCCCAACCACCAGAGCCTGATCGAGGTCCCGCTTTGGGTGGCTTATCTCGGACGCAACATCGCTTATCTGGGAAAGAAAGAGGTCTTCAAGTATCCGATCTTCGGTTACGGAATACGCCTGGTCGGAGTCGTGCCCGTCGATCGAAGTAACAGCCCGGCAGCAGTGGAAAGCGCGAAGCTGGCGACCGAAAATCTACGACGCGGAAAGTCGTATGTGGTCTATCCGGAAGGCACTCGCTCGAGCGATGGAGGGTTGCTGCCTTTCAAAAAGGGCGCGTTCATGATGGCCATCGACGCCGGCGTGCCCATTGTTCCAATAACCATTTCGGGCGCAACCAGGATCATGCCGAAGGCTCAAATCAAGATTTTCCCCTCAACCGTGCGCGTCACGATTCACGAACCTATCTCGACCGCAGGCTACTCGAAGGTGAACATCGCGGAGTTAATAGACAAGACCAGGGAGAGAATCTTCTCCGCGCTCGACGAGAGCGAAGCGGAGTTGACAGGCGCTTCGAGCACTTCCGGTCGCGACGATGCGCGCCACATGTAGGGGCCTGTGATGCCTGCGCTCCCAGGTGCCTATCTCGCAAGCCACATCTTGATCGACCGACTCACAAGCTCCGAAGCGTCCTGCTGAACAAAGTGCCCAGCACCCGGTATCGTCACCAGAGTCAGGTCCTTTTCCAGTCTTAGATTCAACCACGAATTTCAGCGGCGATTATACAGGTCCGAGAACGAGGTTGGTAATCCGCCGGGTCCCGTACGGCGGACTTCGTGGCCAGGCCGATTCGGGCTACTTCAGGCTGGAGAGTCGATAGACGCCAGTCGCGAGCCGCTCGGCGAAGCCCTCACTCACAAGAGCGTGATTGCCTAATCCAGCTTCCGGACGAGAGAGCCCGGTGACTCGCGATAGTTCCCCAGGCACCGTCAGACCCGCGCCTTGCAGAAACACACGCGCGACCTCTTTCAAGGCTTCCGCGCGCGTGACCTTTTTCGATATCTCTTCAGGAAAGCGTCCTTCGGCAAGCGTCCAGATGTAAGTGAACGTCGGCTTGTAGAGAACCTCGGAGGGAACGACTTTCATCGCTCGTTGAAGCTCGTCGATTGCCCTAGTGAACCGCGCGCGATCGGTAACACCCGACTCGACTCGAAGATCGCGAGTTCCCATCTCCCACTCGCGCCGCAAGACTTTGAGAATCGCTCGCGCATTCGGCGAAAACACCTGTGACTCTTTTCTTCTGGGAACTCCCCACAACGCATTGAAGTGAGGAATCAATCGCGGAGCTATGAAGGTCGAGCGCGCTCTTACCAGCCTGGCGTAGTAGACGCGGCCTCGCTGCATCACTTCGTCTTTGATGTGCCAAGCCAGGTTGGCTTCGGGATCTTTCTGAACATTGCGTGGCATGAAAGCGTCGCGTCTGCCGCACACGGCGATGTACAGCGACGGACCGGAACGCCGAGCATCAGTCAGCGTCGAGCAGAATCCGAGGCTCTCGACCAACCGTTCAGCTTGTGCAGCCGTCTCGATGCGCAACTCAGGCGTGCGACCCCAGGTATGATCGCGATAGACTTCGGCTTCTTCGGGTATCGGTTGAGGCATCCAGCGAAGGAATTAGAACACCTGTAGGGGCCTCCCTACATGCCTTCATCAAAATCACCACGACTAAGTACAGTCTGCAGCTTCGAGTTCCGCTTCATCTTCCGCTCGCTGCTTGCGGCGTCTCAACACGATCATCGTAATCACTACAACAACGGCGAGGGCGAGAGCGATCATACCAGCACCCTTGACCCAGCGCTCGAGCAACTCCCAGCTTCGACCGAAGAAGTAGCCCGCCAGCGTGATGACGAAGGACCACAGCAATGCGCCCATCATGTTGTAGAACGCGAATGTCCTCCAGTGCATGCGCGACGACCCCGCAAGCAGCGCGGCGAACACTCGCAACCCGGTAATGAAGCGTGCGACCAGAATCGTCTTGTCACCGTGTCCGGCGAAGAACCTGTCCATATGCGCGATCCGCGCGTGCGTCAATCCCCCGTATCGACCGTAACGCTCGAGTGTGGCGCGTCCGATCTTGTGACCTATGTAATAGCCTGCGTTGTCTCCGAGCATGGCGCCGGCTGCTGCGATCGCCATCACCTCCCACAGGTGAAAGTGACCCTGGTACGCGAAGAACCCCGCAGCCAGCAGGATCGTCTCACCTGGCACAGGGATGCCCGCGTTCTCAAGCATCACACCGAAGAACACAACCCAATAGCCGTATTGGGTGAAGTATGAGAGGAGAGTTTCTTTCATCACAGCCGATGACGAGAATTACGTATTGAGAGAGCCATCACCGGCCGGGACCCGCGCTTGCAAGGCCAAGAATCTTCTTCCTTACCGCAGAGGGAAAGTCAACAAAAACGAAATGGCTTTTGTCGTAGAGATAATCCTCGCCACTCTCATCGACGATGCGCACTAAATCGTCCCTCGCTGCTCTCGCATCCGGTAACACCCGGTACACCTTGCCGGGAATGAGTGACGCTTCGTAGTCGCTGTTATCAATACACAACACAAATTCTTTGGTTGGTTGTTTCATCATTCGTCCAGATACCGTTTGATTCTGATGTCTCTTTTGCCGATCCCGTGGGCTTCGTACCAGTGCAGTTCGACTCTGCGTAGAGCGCCATTCCGAAGACGAACAGTTGCAACTCCCTTCAGCTTACGCCATCGCCCGTGACCGTGAACTTTTCGCAAGTAGGGCAAAATCCGGAGGCTCGAACCTGTGGCAATGACCTCAACGCCTTCTATGGAACCGACGATGTCAAACGTCACTCATTGATTCTTGAACAAAAGGTCTGAGCGTGGCAAGAGGCGATCAGATCTAACCACGCTATTCTCCGCCCGGGCCCAGATCCCTTCTCAGCATCGCATACACCGTCGGAGTCACAACAAGCGAAAGCAACAACGCTCCCATCAAACCGCCGATCACCGCAATCGCTAAAGCCTGCAGCATCTCGGCCCCCCGACCGATCGCAAGCGCTAACGGAAGCATCCCAAGCATCGCCGCGAGTGAAGTCATTAGCACCGGTCTGAACCTGCGCCTGCCTGATCGAAGCAATGCTTCCCTCAACGTGTCGCCCGAAGCAAGATGATCTTCTACCGCATCAAGCATCAGAATCCCGTTCTTCGCGACGATGCCGACGACCATTATCATCCCCATATACGAAACTACATTGAGCGTTGTGTTCGTGATGAGGAGTGCCACAAGAACACCACTCAATGCGAGCACGGCTCCCGTGACGATTGCAGCCGGGTGCGAGAACGATCGAAACTCGATAAGCAGCGTCACAAACACCAGCGCGACCGCAAGCGCCAACGCAAGCGTCAGCTCGCGAAAGCTGGATTGCTGTTCCCGGTACAGTCCGCCGTACTCGATAGTCATTCCCGGCGGGAGCTTTACCTGTTTAGCCAGCGTAGCTTTAATCTCGTTGATCGCCGAGCCCAGATCGAGCCCTTCCAGTCGCGCCGTTACCGCAACTGTCTGGCGCAAGCCGTCCCGCGCGATCTCCGTCTGGCCCTTGTCGTATTCGATGTCCGCAACCTGGTCCAGACGGAACAGCGAGTTCTTCACGGGTGATCGAATCGGAAGCGCACGCAAAGCGTCGATCGAGGTGCGCAGCTCCTTTGGAAGAACAACACGAACGCTGATTTGTCGATCCTGCTGAAGAATGACCGACGGCGTCTGGCCGGTCATCGCAGTCGTTGCAGTATTAGCGACGTCCGTCGCGGTGACGCCAAGCGCCGCCGCGCGTTGCGGATCGATCTTGAACGTGATCGCGGGGCCGCTCACTGTCACGCCGTCGAAAGTGTCCACGACGCCGGGAATCTTTTTGATGACACTGTCTATCTCCGCGGCCTTTTGGTGAAGCGCCGCCGCGTCTTCGCTGAAGAGTTTTATCTCGATCGGTTGAGGCGCGCTGATCAAGTCTCCGATAAGGTCGCCGAGGATGCCGGGCAATTCGACTCGCGACAATCCCGGCTCGGTCGATGCGATTAACTTGCGCAGGTCGTCTTTCACTTTTTCTGTCGAACGCTTGCGATCCGGCTTCAGCTTGACGAGAAAGTCTCCGGTGTTCGGTTCTGTAATAAACAGTCCAAGTTGTAATCCCGTCCGGCGCGAATAGCTTTCGACTTCGGGCGTGTCCTTAAGCATCTGCTCGACGTGCTTGAGGATGCGATCGGTTTCAGCGAGCGAGGTACCCGGCGGCGTGAAGTAATCCAGCACGAAAGCGCCCTCGTCAAATTCAGGCAGGAACTCCGAACCGAGGTTCCGATAAACGAAATACGAAACCGCGATCACTCCGGCGCAGA
>JADGNW010000364.1 GCA_017883315.1 Blastocatellia bacterium
CTCAGCAACGAACTCAAAGCGCTGGTCGCGACGGTCGCCCTCGGCATGGGGTTTGACAAACCGGACCTGGCGTTTGTGATTCACTTTCAGCGGCCGGGGTCGGTGGTCGCATACTATCAACAAGTCGGAAGGGCCGGACGCGCGGTGGATCGCGCATATGGAATACTACTGAGCGGAAGCGAAGACGATGACATCCAGGACTACTTCATCGAGAGCGCGTTTCCCTCTCCTGAAACGATGAACTCGATACTCGATGCGGTCAGCGCGAGCAATGGACTTTCAATCAACGAACTGCTCGCGCGGGTCAACGTCTCGCGCTCAATGGCCGACCGTGCGTTGAAGCTGTTGGAGATCGACGGCGCACTCGAGATCAAGTTCGACAAGAAGATTTTGTATTCTCGCACTCGGAATCCGTGGCAGCCGGACATCGAACGCACGAATCGCATCACTGCCTTGCGGAGGGCCGAGCTTGCCCAGATGCAGAAGTATGTGGCTCATCGCGGTTGTTTGATGGAGTTTCTCGCCCGCGCGCTTGACGATCCAGACGCGAAGAGTTGCGGCGTGTGCGCCAACTGCCAGGGCAAAGGCTTTCGCGCCGAAGCTTCAGCCGAACTCGTCAAGCAAGCCGCCGAGTTTCTCGGACGAGTCGATATCGTGCTGGAACCCAAGAAGCGATGGCCTATGGATATGGTTCTCTCGGAGAACTCGGTCATCCCTGCTGAACTGCGCAACGCGCCGGGGCGCTCGCTTTGTTATTATGGCGACGCTGGATGGGGACGGCTGGTGCGCGAAGGCAAGTACGAACGCGACGCATTCGACGACCAAATAGTGGAGGCATCCGCGCTGTTGATTCGCGAGCGGTGGCAGCCCGAGCCGTTTCCAGAATGGGTCACGGCCATACCCTCGCGACGCCATCCAAGGCTGGTGTATGATTTCGCGTCGCGGTTGGCCCGTTCGCTTGACGTACCTTTCGTGGCTGCGCTTGTACGCACCTCGGACGCGTCGGAACAGAAACTGATGGCCAACAGCTCGATGCAGGCTCGCAACGTAGTCGGCACACTCGACGCAATCGAACGCGTGCCAGATGGCCCCGTGCTATTGATTGACGACATAATTGACTCGGGTTGGACATTGACTCTTGCGGGATGGCTGCTGAGAAAGAAAGGCAGCGGCGTGGTTCATCCGTTTACGTTAGCTCGCGCGACCGCGCGCAAGACTTAATCATGAAACTTAATAATGATTCATTCGCTCTTTTTCTGCTCTGTTCGCACCTCGGTCTGCCCGACGAGCCCGAGGCTAAGCCGCTCAGCGCCCGGGAATGGAAACAGCTTGAAGCAAAGCTCGCGGCCAACTCCGTCAGCGTGACAGAGCTGCCGGGTTTAACCGCCGAGCAGATCAAATCGACCTTTCCGACAGCTAACGACGAAGCGGCGCGGCTCGCCTGGTTGCTTGACCGAAGCGGCGCGATGCAGGAGGAGATCAAGCGGCTTGATGACCTTGGGATCTGGCTCATCACGCGATTCGATGAAGACTACCCGCAGCGGTTCACCGAGCGATTGAAGTCTGCGGCGCCGCTGCTGCTCTACGGCGCAGGCGACGGGCGATTGTTGAACCGTCGCGGGCTCGCGGTAGTCGGCTCTCGTAACATCGATGCGCGCGGATTCGCATTGACGGAGTTCATAGGCAACGCATGTGCAGAATCTAAGCTGACTGTTTATTCCGGAGGCGCACGCGGCGTCGATAAGACCGCAATGGGTGCGGCGTTGGCGGCACGCGGAAGCGCGGTCGGTTTGTTGGCGGACAGCTTGGAAAAAGCACTTCGAGCTGCTGACGCACGCACTGCGATGGAAGAGGGACAGCTCGTGCTTGCGACGCCTTACTCGCCGCACGCGAGCTTCAATGTGGGCATGGCGATGGCCCGGAACAAATTGATCTACGCGTTGTCGGACTTCGGGCTGGTGATCGCAAGCGACGCAGAGAAGGGCGGCACGTGGGCGGGCGCTGAAGAAGTTCTGAAGGCCGGTTGGGTTCCCGTGTTCGTCGTAGATGGACCAGACGTGCCGGATGGCAACAAGCTGCTCATCAAACGTGGCGCGATTCCCTTCCCGGCTTCGTTTGACGACGCGCCGTCGTCGCTGGCTGATTGGCTTGAAGAACACGTGCCAGCTCGCGAGCCGGTCGCCGTGCAGGGCAGTTTGTTTTGAGTGATGAACTCGAAGTGTGCGGCGCAATTCGAGGGCGAAGCCGCACTCGGCAGCGTTGCGAATACCCACGAACGGCAGTCGCGGATTTTTCAGGTGCGGCCTACAGACGAAGGGGTGCTCGACTGCTTCCTCGAATCCCACCCACGGCAGTGGGTGGATTGTTCAGGTACGGCCTACAACAGAGGCGGCCCTCCTCCTCGTTTTTTGTTATCACTCTCTCCCCTCGCGCCGCGAGGGGAGAGAGCGGGGAAAACGGGAATCTCGGCTGCCTCCTGTGTAGGCTGGGCTTGAACGATCCACCCACTGCCGTGGGTGGTATTCTCGCCGCGCGGGTGGTTGACTGTTGACCGGCTACGAGACGAAATGGCAAATGACAGCTCAAACAACATTATGGGTTCCGCGCGTGAACGTAACGCGCGACTGCTCGAACGATATCGGGACCAATTGATCGAGCTCGAGCCGAAGTACCTTTTGCAGATGGCTCATCTCACGACACCTGCTACGGTTTGGAAATACGTTGAGAGCGCAGTCACCAAATCAAAAGCCAATCTTGTGATGCTCGATCTCGAAGACTCGATCCCGCGAAACAATCCCGCGCTGCTCGAGCAGGGGCGCGCAAACATCATTCGCGCTTTCAACGAGCTTGATTGGGGATCGCGATTGCGTTTCTTTCGTCCACGAGGATTGGAGCTCGATCCCGCTTTCGAGGACATCGCGACGATCGTAGAAGCCTCTGGCTCGAAGCTCGACGGCTTGATCTATCCAAAAATCGAAGACGCCGATGAGGTTCGTTCCATCGACGCCACACTGACTACTCTTGAAGAGAATCTTGGTCTCGCGCGCGGGCTAATCAAGATCGAACCGTTAATTGAATCGGCTTCAGCGGAAGAGAACGTTTTCGAAATCGCGCGCTCTTCGAAGCGGCTTGTGGGTCTGGTGTTCGGTTCGTATGACTACTGGGCGAGCCTTGGCCTCGGCGCGTCAAGTTATCGAGTTGATCATCCGCTGATCGCGCAGGCTCGCGGATGGATCGTGAAGGCCGCCGCGTCAGTCGGCATTCCTGCGATTGCCGAGATGACTACGAACTACCCGACTCGCGACAAGAGCGACGACGAGCGTCGCGCTGCGATGGACGAGTTTCGCCGTGATGCATTGCTCGCTCGAGACTTCGGTTTCGCCGGCAAATGGACGGGCATTCCTGATCAGACCGCTGCAGCGGTCGAGATCTTTCAAACTCCCGACGATGAAATCGAACGCGCGATCGCCGAAGCGAAGCAGTTTCTGGAAGCCGAAGCATCTGGTCGAGGAGCTACGATGATCGATGGCAAGATGGCCGACCGCGCAACGGATCGTTTGAATCGCAACACGTTGAAGAAGGCTTATGCGATGGGACGGGTTGATGACGCTCTGGCTGAGGAGCTGGGGCTGATCTAGGAGCAAGAGGAGCTTCACTATGAGCACGCATCGGCGCGCGAGGTTGCTGATATTGTTCGCTTCCAACCTCGTTGTCTTGCCTCTGTCCGGTGTCGTCGCGAGCAATTCAACAACGCCGATCGACAACCAAACCAGCAACGCGATCGTCTCTTCTGAGTTCATCTTCGAGCAAGCGCCCTTCCCTTCCTGTCACGCTTCAACCATCGCCGAAACAAAAACCGGACTCGTCGCTGCGTGGTTCGGCGGAACTCGCGAGCGCAATCCCGACGTCGGCATCTGGGTCGCTCGCCGAAGCAAGAACGGATGGTCGAAGCCGGTCGAAGTCGCAAACGGAGTTCAACTCACCGGCGAGCGTTATCCCTGCTGGAACCCAGTCCTGTTTCAACCTGATCAGGGACCGCTGCTGCTCTTTTACAAAGTTGGACCGAGTCCAGACGAGTGGTGGGGCATGCTCACGACCTCAACCGACGACGGCGCGAGTTGGTCGAAGCCGGCGCGTCTCCCCGATGGCATCCTCGGGCCAATCAAGAACAAACCGGTTCGCTTAAAAGACGGCTCGATCTTATGCGGCTCCAGCACCGAGAACACAGGCTGGCGTGTTCACATGGAACTCACGAAAGACCTCGGCGTCACGTGGCAGAAGAGCGAGCCGCTCAACGATCGAGTTCAGTTTGGAGCTATTCAACCAACGATCCTCGTTCACCGCTCGGGCGCGATTCAGATTCTGTGTCGCAGCAGACAGAAGCGAATCACCGAATGCTGGTCCACTGATGGCGGCAAGACGTGGGGCGCGATGAAAGCAACCTCGCTTCCGAATCCAAGCGCCGGCATCGATGCGGTGATGCTCAAGGACGGACGCGCTCTCGTCGTATACAACCACACTGAGAACGCGCGCAGTCCTCTGAACATTGCGGTTTCGGCTGACGGCAAGACCTGGAAGGCCGCGCTTGTCCTTGAAGACCAACCCGGTGAGTACTCGTACCCGGCGGTGATACAAACCACCGACGGGCTCGTGCACGTCACGTACACGTGGAAGCGTGAGCGGATCAACCACGTGGTAATCGATCCCCGAAAGCTGGTGCTGCGCAACATGCCTGACGGCCACTGGCCTCAATGATTCGCCATGAGCCCTCCTCCGCGCCCTCTGCGTCCTCTGCGGTTAAGAGGGTTCAGAACTTAAACCGCAGAGGGCGCAGAGGACGCGGAGCAGCTTGACCGGAAAAAACTACAAGTGGGCGATTGTTGCGATGCTCTGGTTCGTGTGCTTCTTCAACTACGCGGACCGGCAAGCCATCTTCTCTGTCTTCGAGTTGCTCAAATCAGAAATGAATCTCACCGACGTGCAGTTGGGTATTGTCGGCGCCGCGTTTATGTGGGTGTACGCGGGCTTCGGAACCATCGCGGGTCTTATAGGCGATCGTCTGAAACGTAAGCCGTTAATCATTGGCGGGCTGCTCTTCTGGTCGTTGATCACGATTGCGACAGCGCTCTCAACGAGATACTCGCATCTGGTTCTGTTTCGCGCGCTCGAAGGCTTCGGTGAAGCATTCTACTTTCCAGCTTCGATGTCGCTCATAAGCGCCTACCACGGACCCGAGACTCGATCACGCGCGATGTCGATTCATCAGTCAAGCGTATATGCAGGAACAATCGCCGGAGGCAGCGTTGCGGGAGTGCTGGGCCAGCATTACGGCTGGCGGTCAAGCTTCTACCTTTTCGGGGTGTTGGGAATGTTGCTTGGCGTGCTGCTGCTTCTGTTGCTTCGCGAACCCACTCGCGAAACCTCGCGCGCGTCGGAAAGCCTACCAGCGCGCTCCGAAGGCACGGCGCGCGCAACCCTGAACCGGGAACTCAGAACGCTGATCGATTTGCTGACCAACCCGATGGTGCGAGTCTTGACCGTTGTGTTCATCGGCGCGAACTTTGTCGCGATGATTTTTCTGACGTGGATGCCGTCGTTCCTCTATCGCAAGTTCAATCTCAGTCTTGCGATGGCCGGTGTCAGCGCCACCGCTTATTTGCAGATCGCCTCGGTGCTGGGAGTGCTGAGCGGCGGCTTTCTTGCGGACAGGCTCGCTCGACGAACAGCCGGCGGAAGAATGATGACTCAAGCGATTGGACTGGCGCTGGGTGTGCCGTTTATCTTTCTTGCGGGATGGACGATCTCAGTCCCGATCGTCATAGTAGCCCTGGTCGGGTTCGGCTATTTCAAAGGACTCTACGATGCTAACATCTGGGCTTCGCTTCACGACGTAGTGCGGCCCGAGCGTCGAGCGTCGGCCGTTGGCCTGATGAATTCGCTCGGCTGGATTGGCGGAGGGGTCGCGCCCGTTGCGATCGCTGCTGCAAGCGAGCGCTTCGGGATGAGCGCTTGCATAAGCGCGAATTCGGCGATCTATCTTCTCATCGCCGTACTGTTGTTCTTTGGCATCCGACGGTACTTGCGATTGACACGACCCGGCTCAAGCGATTTCATTTTGTGGAATCGCCCGACGAGTGGTTAGATCTATAGCTTCCACCAGGAGATGATTTATGAAAAGACTATTGCTGTTTTGTTTCTTGATAGTAGTGTGCGGCCTCGCAGGCCAGAAAGAATCTGAGTCGCAGACAACTTTCGCTTCGGTCGCGGCTCGACCAAACCAAAATGCCAAGACCGACCGCGAAACTGAACTGCGTGCGGCCTCTGCGAAAGCGATCAAGCTCATTCAACACTCGCAGGTCGTTTGGTACCAGAGAGAGACTTGCACTTCATGTCATCATCAACTGCTTCCCCAAATCCCGTTCGCGCTTGCGCGTGAACGAGGCGTTCCTCTAGATGAAAAAGTCGCGCGAGAAACCACTGGAAATACCTTCGCCTTTTTGAAGGACCTCGACAGCGTCGTTCAGGGTTACGACTATATCGACGTGTCCTTCGACGGCTGGGAGCTGACCGCGGCGCACCTGGCGGGTATCCGTCAAAGCCCAACTACCACCATCGAAGCGCAGTTCATCGCCTCGCATCAGCGTTCCGATGGCAGTTGGGCCACGATAGATGAACGGCCTCCGCAATCCTATAGCGCCTTCACGACTACGGCCGTGTGCGCCAATGCGCTTGAGCAATATTTTCCTGAACAGCTCAAAGGTGAGAAAGAAACGCGGCTGCGGCTTGCGAAAGAGTGGCTGCTCAAGACACAGCCTCGAACGACCGAGGATCGAACCTTCCAACTCCTCGGGCTTCGTTGGACAAGAGCCGGCGAGAACATTCTCAAGAAAGCGGCGCGCCAGCTTCTTGACCTGCAACGCGAAGACGGTGGGTGGTCACAATTACCGGAACTCGGTAGCGACGCTTACGCAACCGGAGAAGTGCTGGTAGCCTTGCACGAGGGTGCCGAGGTTCCAACCAGCGACCCCGCATATCGGCGCGGGCTGCAGTTCCTTCTGAAGGCCCAGCAGCCCGACGGCTCGTGGCAAGTCAAGTCGCGTCTTCACCCGCCCGCGCCTGTAAGCCCTCCCTACGTGAACACGGACTTCCCTCCGTTTCAGCACGATCAGTTCGTCTCGATCATGGCTACGAACTGGGCGACCGCAGCGCTGCTGCACGCGATACCGTCGCAAACCATGGATAGGCTGTCGCAATATCAAGTCGCTGACTTTGCACCCGCTGAGCAAGCTGAGTGGATCCGTGTGACTTTGACGGGAAGCGTTTCGGAGTTGAAAAAACTCTTGGATTCAGGAATGAAGCCGGACACTAAGACGGCCGAAGGAACTACGGCCCTTATGCTCGCCGCGCGCGACATCAACAAGGTAAGACTCCTGGTCGACCGTGGCGCCGATGTGAACGCGCGCGCCGCGTCCGGCTTGACCCCGCTGATGGTGGCGTCGCGGTACCGAGGAAACGCTGAAGTAGTTCGGCTCTTGCTGAAGAAGGGCGCGCGGCCCAACCCTGACAAGGGAGTCGAAGTTCGCAACGATGCTTCAGCTCTGTACTTCGCGGTGATGGCCGGCGACGTCGAAATGGCTAGAGCGCTGCTCGATGCCGGGGCGAAACTTGACCAAAGCATGAAGGTCCTTGGAATGTTCATGCAGACTCCGTTGAACTATGCGACGTTCCTCGAGGGCCCGGCCATGGTTGAGTTCCTGATCAGCAAGGGCGCAAATCCCAACGAGGTTGACGACGACAAAATCTCGATGCTGGCCTGGGCGGCAATTGCAAACCGAGTAAGCACTGTCCAATCGCTTCTGGCGCGCGGCGCACAACCGAACACCGTGGACAAGTTTGGAATGACGCCTCTGCTGTACGCGGCCTCAATAAACCACGGTGACACTGCGGTGATGGAAAAGCTCATCGCGGCAGGCGCTGACACGAGCGCGAAGACCAAAGAGGGCTTGACCGCTTTCGACCTGGCGAAGACCTATCATCACGAAGCTATGGTGAAGTTGCTAGCGGCTAAGACAGCAGCGCGGTGAAGAGGACCGCTTGAAAGGGGTTAGCAATGGCTGAGCTAAAAACAAAACCAACCACGGAGAGCGTCGAGAAGTTTCTTAACGGCATTGCAGATGAACAACGTCGCAAAGATTGCTTTCGCGTAGTGGAGATGATGAAAGCCGCGACCAAAACCGAACCTGCAATGTGGGGAACAAGCATCGTCGGATTTGGACGGTATCAGTACAAGTACGAAAGCGGGCGCGAGCTCGAGTGGTTTCTCGTTGGCTTCTCGCCGCGAAAGAACGATCTGACTCTATATTTGATGTCGGGATTCTTGCGGTACCCGGAGCTGATGAAGAAGCTCGGCAAGCACAAGACCGGAAAAGGGTGCTTGTATATCAAAAAGCTCGACGATGTGGATCAATCGACGCTGAAGACACTGATCAAACAATCTGTTGCAGAAATTCGTGCGAAGAAACAATAGGCGACCCGGTGCGCATCGTGAAGCGCGAAAGCAACCGGTGGCATCTGCGCCTTACATAAAACCGCTTAGGAGAATAGATGAAAAAACAACTGCTTACGGGCGCGCTTTGCGCTCTGTTGTCGACAGCAGTGTGTGCGCCGGCTTCGGTGTTAGTTACTTCCGCCTCTGTTCCTACGCCCGCCTCTGCCCGGCAAGGCACCGCGAGAGTCTACAAGTTTGCAGACGGTGGCATTCAATTCACAGTCCCGGCCGGATGGGATGTTAAGGCCGACAAGGACTCCGTCAAAATATTACCGAAATCTGGAAGCGCCCAGATCGCCTTCGTCGCTTTGCCGATCCCTACGAACTTGGACCCGGATGACAGGGTGAGCCTTTTTGATTCTCTATCAGGGAAGGCGGGGATTACTGATATGAAGCTCGGCGACTACCTGAATAATGAGACGATGAACGGTATGAAAGTGTCTGTGCGCCCTTACGAAGGAAAGAACAACGGGCACGACGTCGAAGGAGTGTTCTTTCTTCTAAATGCCGAGAAGTTAGTGTTCATTACATTAGTTGCCGCCAAATCAGGGGACGACATTAGTAAGGAACTGGAAACAGTCATAGAGAGCATTAAGAAGATCGAGTAAGCACAATGA